>JAIRYL010000197.1 GCA_031267775.1 Tannerellaceae bacterium | reverse complement strand
GTTAACGCTTGTTCGATGCGATTGGTAGCCAACGTTTCAAGAACGCCAGACGATACCTGGCCTACCGAACCTGTCAAATCCTTTTTTCTCAGCGTCCCGTAGCCAATTACCACAACTTCCTCCAGCGTTCGGGCGTCTTCCAGAAGGATGATATTCAGATGAGTTTGGCGGGATAATATAATTTCCTGCGCAAGGTATCCGATATAGGATACTTGAAGCGTCGCTCTCTCGGCAACGTTAAGCAGCGTAAACAGCCCGTCCATATCTGTCACAGTTCCGTTTGTTGTCCCTTTCGCCACCACGTTGGCCCCAATAACCGGTTCCCCCGAACTGTCGGTTATTTTACCGGTAATTCTTCGCTCTGTTTGTTCTATTGCCGGATGAATCGTTCTTTTAGATAAAATAATGTAGTCGTTTTCAAATTTATAATTCAAATTATTATCTGCAAAAGCGTCTTTTAAAAGATCGGACACGTTGGTTGATACATGCTGTACATGTAATACTTCTGCCAAATTTATTTCACTGTTGCTATACACAACCAGATAATCGGTTTGCTGCTCTATCTCTTCTATTAACTCTCCAATTGTTATATCGCTCGAAGCAACCGTTATTATTGCATTTTGAGCTTCGCTGTTCATGGCTATCAACTGAACGGCGCATGTAAACAATAAAAAAATGGAGATTTTCATAATACGGAATGTATTTTTGATTTTTTTTACACAAATACATATAGACTGTATTAACAAAGGATCTATTTTCATATCTTTGTCGAATTAAGTAAATACTAAATTTTTATCGCGAAATTGTTTGCTTGATAATTCGGCGGATGTTACAGCATCTGCCGTTTTTTTTACGTTATTCATGGTATCATTTCATAGGCGTATCTTTTAAAAGGTTATATATTCATTCATTTGCAATCTGTCTAACTGATTGTTATCCGGTTCAAATCCTTATCCATATCTATCCTGAAGTTATGGATTTGCTGGATGATGCGCAGTATTTCCATTACGCCGTCGCGCTGGCGGAATTTACCGGTGTATTCATATTTTAATATTCCGGGAGCTTTTACTACAATCTCTACATCGTAGTATAATTCCAGTTTTTTTACAATCACATCCAGGCGTTCTTTTTTAAAGCTATACACGCCGTCTTTCCATAAAAGCTCATCCTTATCCATGGAAGCCAGCAGCCTGAACCGGCCGTTTTCATAAAACAATTGCTGATTGGGGCTCAATACAATCCCCTCCGAAGCCGCGTCCGGCTTATATACCTTTATTGAACCGTCAACCAGGGCCGTACTTGCAGATTCGCTCTTCGGATAACTTTTTACATTAAACTGAGTGCCCAAAGCCTCGATATCTATCCATTTTGTAGATACAATAAATGCCTTATCCGGATTTTTAACCACGTCAAAATAAGCTTCTCCCATTAATTCCACCTTCCGTTCTTTTTCAAACGACGAAGGATACAGCAAGGTGGAACCGGCATTCAACCAGACGGTCGATCCATCCGCCAGGGTTATCCTGGCCCGTTGACCCGATGGAACAAATAATTCCTGCCGGCTAATCGTCTGCTCGATAATTTTCTGATCAGACCGGGCTATTTTCCATGTTACAACAATCATAAAAGCAACCACAGCCGCATAGCCCGCCGTCATCTTCACCCTGTAGAAAATCGCTCCCTTCAACCTCCTCCTGCAAAAATGCTTATATCCTTCATATCCAGCTTGAAGATCAATGTTTTCAGACGAAAGAACAGACGCCGCCCTTATATTCTGACAGTTAAGCATTTTATTTTTCAAAACAGCATCCTTCTCCAGCTCTTTAAGCAGCAAAATCCTTTCTTCTTCAGACAGTTCTCTATTGAAATATTTTATGATCCGCTCATCCATACGCCCTTTGTCCATTCTGTTGTTTATAAGTAAACGTACGCCGCCGGGAAATCCCCCAAAAGAAAAGAAAAAAAACCCATCCTTTGGGAGCGCCCCCCGAGGTTGGGGGCCGGGCTTTCCGCTGCAAGTCCTCGCTCGCTGCGCGAGAGGAAAGTCCAAGAAATTGAAAACGAAAAGTAGCAAACGATACCTGGTATTACTATCCCAGGCGTCGGGAGACGTATGCGGGAGACGCGCCCTGCAGGTTAAAGCAGAAGTAAGAATAATAAAGAAAACCGTTTCAGTTCCTCGTGTAATTTCCTGTAAGCGATTGTCAACTGGTTTTCTACGGTTTTAGGAGAGATGTTTAATTCCCGTGCAATTTCTTTTTGTTTTTTTCCCTCTATTTTGTGTTTTATAAAGATGTTCCGGCAGCGTTCCGGCAGCGTATTCAAGGCCTTTGCAATCACCCCTTCCATATCTTCTTCATCAAACAAACTTTCTTCCAGAATTTCCAGCGAATCAAACTTCATGCGCAACGTAAGAAAATGTTCTTCCTGCATACGCCTGGCCGTTTCCTGCTTTACTATTTTGTGCCGTAAATGATCTATGCAACGATTTTTTATAGCCGTAAATACGTAAGCAACCATATTTACGCGGTTTTCCAATAAATCAAATTTTTCATACAGTTCCAAAAAAATATCTTGTATAATATCTTCCGCATCATCTTCCGATACCGTATATTCGCAGGAAAAATGCTTCATACGGGAATACCAGTGAATATAGAACTCTTTGAAAGTCATTAAAATAAAAGTTTATATCAAGATAACAAAACAACTACTTTTAGAATCCAAACACGGAAAAATAGATTTTCTGGTTAATAACGCCGGTATCAGCGTCTTTGAGCCGGTTGAAACCTTCGGATTTAATCGTCCCGCCTTTCATAATCATACTCAAATGTTGGATGATTTTCCGGAATATTCATCTTTCATCTCCAGTTTTTGTAACATCCGACTTTGTTTCAATACCATAATATAATCGCGTTCATTTTCTTTTGCAATCTCAAATCCAAAATTTTTATACATTTTGACGGCATAGTTAGTCTTATCTACACTCAGCGAAATTTGCTTATAGCCTCCTGTTCCGTTTATTAAAGCTAACTCAATTATATTATACATCAATCCGGTTCCAATTCCCAAACTACGATATTTTTTGAAAACCGCAATAACTAATTCGGGCGTTTGGGAGTCTACATAACCATAACCTTTTATTTTGCCGTCTATCCTGCGGAGCCATGCGCCGCCAACGGTTTTTCCGTTCAATTCGGAAAACACACAAAAATCGCCTTGTCTTTTTCCAAAATCACGAATATAAATATCCATATATGGTTTTTTGATGACGTCGCGCGGTAACGGCTCTGCTCCCTCAGGCTGAAAAATGGCTTCGTAAAGTAAATCTTCTAAAAGCGGAAAGTCATCTTGTGTAAAAAACCGGTGCATTACTTTCTGGCGCCACTGACTTTTCAACATACTATAATAGTGCAAATCAACTGTTTTCCCATTTTTTATGGCCGCTTGTTTGAAGACGCCTTCGCGTTTGAAGCCGGCTTTTTGCAACACGCGTTGCGAGGCGTCGTTGAAATCAAAGACGGGCGCGTATATTTTACGCAATTCCCGAAAATTCAAAAAAGCATATTCCGTCATTTCTTTCACAGCGGCGGTCATAACGCCTCTGTTCCAATAATTTTCGCCTAACCAATAACCGATTTCCGCACTGATTCGTTCCACATCGGTTTGGGGCGTAATGCCAATTCCGCCAACGGCTTTTCCGTCAATTACGATTGCCATGTCGGTGGCAGGCGCGGGTTTGGCCAGCGCCATTTCAATAAACTGCCGTCCTTCTTTTTCCGAATAGGGATTTGGAAAATAATCGCGCACATTATTCCAGATATGAATATTGTTTGCATTTTCGGCAAGCGAAACGGCGTCGGACAATTGCCATTTGCGAAGTTCAAAATTTGTCGTATTCATTGAGTTTTAATAATAGCTTGTCATTATCTTCATCAAAGCAAAATCAGGAGTGATATTTTTTGATAAAAGTACGATATTCGATTAACTTTACCGTCGGATTTTAAACTAAAAATATGGATACAAAGGAAAATATACGCAAATCCTGTTTTGCCTCCGGATGCTTCTGGGGAACGGAATATTGGTTTATGAAAGCGCCGGGCGTTATAGCTACAACCGTTGGCTTTATGGGTGGAAAACTTGATAATCCGACTTATCAGCAAGTCAGGACGGGAACGACCGGCCATCTGGAATGTGTTGAAATAACGTATGACGCTAATCAAACAAGTTATGAAAATCTGGTAAAGCTCTTCTTTGAAACGCATGATTTTACGCAGACCGACGGTCAGGGAATAGACATAGGTTCGCAATATTTATCCTGCCTGTTCTACGCCCATACAGAAGAAAAAGCGATAGCGGAACGTTATATGCGCCGCCTGGAAGAAATGGGCTATACGGTAGCGACCCAACTGCGCCTGGCGTCTGTTTTCTGGAAAGCCGAAGACTGTCACCAGCAGTATTACGAACACAAGGGGACGCTACCGTACTGTCATATTTACAGGCCGCTCTTTTAACCCGCGTCAGGAGGCGCTCCCCTTGTTTACGGTAACTTGTAAAGGTTCTTTCTTCATTCGGCCAAAGCGTTCTACCGCTTTAAACCAGTCGTTGTCCGAAGGAAATTTCCATTTGCTCCAGCCTCCTCCAAAGTAATACGTAAACGTCTCGCCCGGTTTATAATCGGCGGTCAGTATCAGATGCCCGTCTGTCCGGGCCGCATCCTTTCCGCCGGGCATATACACGGCCACGTAATTCCGTCCCGAAGGCAACCCGGCGTCCGAAACAGCCTCTTCCGCATAGGCTATCGCCTGATATGCCGCGTCGATAAATTCTGCGCCATCCCCGTCGTGCAGGAATATCCCGCCCGCCAGTTTAAAAGGCGTAGCATCCCCCTCATATCCCTCATACCTTACAACGGCTTTGTTCATTAAACTTCCCGCGTCAACGGTAATGGTTACAGATTGCCTGTAAACCCTGTTTTCCACCCGCGCCGAATCATACGTTAGCATAAATACGGAACGAAGAGGGCCTGTAAACATAACCTTTTGCGCCGTATACGGATTACCTGTCCAAAGCCGGGACGTATAAGGAGCTATCCCGCCCGCGCCTAATGTGCGCCCCACTTTATAGCAGTCCAGCCCTTGCCCGTGGTCGACGTGATAAGACAAACCATTTTTCAATTCATCGTGATAGAATTTATCCACAATCAGCTCGTCGGTACGTTTCAGCCACAAGTCTGTTCCATTACCGGGATCTTCGCCGGCAAGGGCAGGGCCATACACGCGATAAGCCGCCAAATCGTTCTCCCAGGCCAAATCGTCTTTTCGTTCCGGGATATACCGGGCATACGTTTTAGGCTTTACCTCTGCGGGAACGCCTTTTGTCAGGCGATACGCAGCCGTAGCCCCCGCCTGCATATCAACCGGGAAAACGAGCGTGCCGGCGCCGCCGTCTGCATACGTTAACTGGTAAGGGACTTCGACGCCCTTTTTATCCTTCAATATATAAAGCGCTGTATGGAAGTTTACAGCCAGCTCGGAAACATCAACCTCTACCAGTTCGCCTTTTCTGTCGAAATCTGCCGGATTTTCCACCACAATCGTTACCTGATT
>JAIRYL010000194.1 GCA_031267775.1 Tannerellaceae bacterium | reverse complement strand
ATTTGAACCGATGCTCCTTATTCCTATCGGATTTGGTATACTGATCGGGAATATACCCTTCAAAGACGCCGGATTGCAGATTGGTCTTTACGAGCAAGGGTCGGTGCTGAATATCCTTTATCAAGGGGTTACGTCAGGATGGTATCCGCCGTTGATATTCTTGGGAATTGGGGCAATGACCGACTTTTCGGCCTTAATATCCAATCCTAAGTTGATGCTTATCGGAGCGGCTGCGCAGTTTGGTATCTTTGGAGCTTATATTATCGCACTTCAGATGGGATTTGAGCCTAACCAGGCCGGCGCCATTGGCATCATCGGCGGGGCAGACGGCCCGACGGCTATATTCCTTTCGTCCAAGCTGGCGCCTGAACTGATGGGAGCTATTGCCATATCAGCCTATTCATATATGGCGTTGGTGCCCATCATACAACCGCCGTTTATGAAGCTCCTCACGACAAAGAAGGATCGACTCATACGGATGAAGTCTCCGCGTGTTGTTTCTTCTACCGAAAAGATAATATTTCCCATTATCGGCTTGTTGCTGACCTGTTTCCTTGTGCCCTCCGGTTTACCTTTGCTGGGGATGTTGTTCTTTGGCAACTTGCTGAAGGAAAGCGGCGTTACCCGTCGTCTGGCGGAAACGGCCCGCGGCCCGCTGATCGACACGATCACCATCTTGCTGGGAATAACCGTGGGAGCTTCCACGCAGGCAACACAGTTTCTGACTATGAACTCGGTTAAGATATTCGCTTTAGGCGCCTTGTCGTTTATCATAGCTACTTGTGCGGGCGTCTTGTTCGTGAAGTTCTTTAACCTGTTCCTGAAAAAAGGAAACAAAATCAATCCGTTGATCGGCAACGCCGGCGTTTCGGCCGTTCCCGACTCGGCGCGTATATCCCAGATAGTAGGCGCGCAATACGACCCGTCGAACTATCTGCTGATGCATGCTATGGGCCCGAATGTGGCCGGCGTGATCGGATCGGCTGTTGCCGCCGGCGTTTTGTTAGGATTCTTGGGATAATAAAGAGTCGTTATCTGATATAAAAAAAGCGGACGTTTTTAGAAACGCCCGCTTTTTTTAGTATACATAACTCTTACCTATTCATCGTCTTCATTCATTTCCCTTACTTTAATCGATAAAAAGAAAGTAGAACCTTTTCCTGCCTCCGACTTAAACCAGAATTTCCCTCCGTGTATTTCCACAAAGGCTTTACATATCATCAGACCTAAACCTGAGCCATGTTCGTTGTTGGTTCCGAAAGTAGAAAAATAGTCTTTATTCAATAGCTTTTCTTTATCGCCTTCCTTAATACCTTTCCCGGTATCTTTTATACTGAAAAACATATTGTTTTCTTCCATCCGGGTAGAAATCGTTACCGCTCCCCCTTCAAAACTGAATTTAATAGCGTTAGATAATAAATTGCGGACTACGGTTTTTATCATATCCACATCAACCAATCCAATCAGAGGTTCTTGAACATCCAGAGCAGAAATAACGACATGTTTTAATTCTGCGATAGGCTCATAAAGCGCGATGATTGATTCTATTAAGCTATTGATATCCGTTTTTTGCTTATGCGGTTGCGATTTATTCTGACTGAATTTAGACCATTTGGTTAAATTGTCTAATAATTGAAACGTTTCTTCTGATGTTTTATTCATTAAAAGGAGCATTTCATAGACGTCTTCACCTATTTTATCTTTGTCTACCAATTTCAGCACAGAGTTATTCATCATTTTCATAGAACCTAACGGCGTTCTTAAATCATGCGAGATAAGTCCGTACAGCATATCGCGCGATTCAATAGCCGCTTCGAGTTCTTCTTTGATACGCTCTATGCTGTATAACTCAAAACGATGATGAATCCGTTTTAGAAGTTCATCCCTTTGAAAAGGCTTTGTTACATATTCCGTAGCGCCTAACTGATATCCCTTTACAATACTTGGCATATCATTTAAAGCCGACATAATAATAACCGGGATATTATTCGTATCGGGATTACTTTTTAATCGTTGCAACACTTCATACCCATCCATTACCGGCATCATTATATCAAGCAGCATAAGATTAGGATGTTTTTCCTGTGCAATTTGTAAAGCTTTGGCGCCATTTTCGGCCGTAAGTAAAGTATATCCTACTTTTTTCAGGATAGCCTGTACAAGCATAACATTCGTTGGAACATCATCAACAATTAATATCGTATATTCAGAGACAAAGTTCTTCATGCAAAATTCTCGCTCTATCAATTATCTATTGATTGACAAATTTATCAAATTACTTTGATTTACAGGCCATTTTTCAATAAACAGTTGTTATTTATTAAAATTTGTTACTTATTAAACGATACCCCTCGACAGGATATGATATTGCCGTATACATTATTGCATGCCGGCATTTATTTATAATCCTTTTCCGTGACAATTCTTATATTTTTTACCGCTCCCGCAAGGGCATAGATCGTTGCGTCCAACTTTCTTTTCCACACGTATAGGAACTTGTTGACGAGGTTGCGCCGGCCCTACCGGAGGTTTTTGCTGTAACGGATTACCGCCGCCGCCGGCAATATCGCTTTTTTCCGTGCGATAGCGGCTCATATCTTGCCGTTTCTGTTCGGTAGCCTGCTTTACGTCTACCCTGCGTTCGGCTTGTCCGGGAGCTTCTTCCCTTACCGGGATTTGTCCGCGCATCAGGATACTGGCCGTCTTCTTATTCATTGTATCTACCATAGACTTGAACAGGTTATACGATTCAAGCTTATATATCAACAATGGGTCTTTATTCTCGTAAGATGCATTTTGTACGGAATGGCGTAATTCATCCATTTCACGCAAATGTTCTTTCCATGAATCGTCGATGGTATGAAGTATGATCGCTTTCTGGAACGCTTTTCCGATCGCTTTACTTTCAGAGTCGTAAGCTTCCTTCAGGTTACATGAAATATTATACATGCGTTTACCGTCGGTTATCGGGATCAATATATTTTCATATTGCGCCCCCCGCGTTTCATAAACCTGTTTGATAACCGGATTTGCTATCTGAACCAAACGCTCCGTACGACGTTTAAAAAGTCGTAAAGCTTCATCAAACAACTTATCTGTTAATTGATTTGATTTGATCTCGCGGAATTCTTCTTCCACAACAGGGGTTTCCATGGCAAACGTACGGAACAATTCCAGCTTAAAGCCTTCATAATCCATACTATCCGTATAATTTTCAACAATAGAAGTCGTATTATCATAAATCGTATTCAATACATCCAATCCGATACGTTCACCCATTAACGCATGACGGCGGCGAGTATAAATTACGTTACGCTGCGAATTCATCACATCGTCGTACTCAAGCAAACGTTTACGAATACCAAAATTATTTTCTTCAACTTTCTTTTGGGCGCGTTCTACCGATTTGCTTAACATACTATGCTCTAATACTTCTCCTTCTTTAAAGCCCATTCGATCCATAAGTCCGGCAATCCTTTCGGACGCAAATAAACGCATCAAATCATCTTCAAGCGAAACGAAAAACACGGAAGAACCCGGGTCGCCCTGACGTCCGGAACGCCCACGCAACTGCCGGTCTACGCGACGGCTTTCATGCCGTTCGGTACCAATAATGGCTAAACCGCCGGCTTTCTTCACCGCTGGAGATAATTTAATATCGGTACCACGTCCTGCCATGTTAGTAGCGATCGTTACGGTTCCGCTTTGCCCTGCCTGAGCTACAATTTCAGCTTCGCGCTGATGCAATTTAGCATTCAATACGTTATGCATAATTTTACGCATCGTCAGCATACGACTTAACAATTCGGATATTTCAACCGATGTAGTCCCTACCAGTACCGGACGCCCGGCTTCAACCAATTCGCTGATTTCTTCTATTACCGCATTATATTTTTCGCGCTTTGTTTTATAAATACGGTCATTCATATCCATTCGGGAAATTGGGCGGTTGGTAGGAATAACCACGACATCCAGTTTATATATATCCCAAAATTCTCCGGCTTCCGTCTCCGCCGTACCAGTCATACCCGACAGTTTGTGGTACATACGGAAGTAATTCTGCAACGTAATCGTTGCAAACGTTTGGGTAGCGGCTTCCACCTTCACTCTTTCTTTTGCTTCAATAGCCTGGTGTAAACCGTCCGAATAACGACGCCCTTCCATGATACGGCCAGTCTGCTCATCAACAATCATTACCTTGTTGTCTACAACAACATATTCGTCATCTTTTTCAAACAAAGTATATGCTTTAAGCAATTGGTTGATCGTATGCACACGTTCGCTCTTTACAGAGTAGTTAGCCAATATTTCATCTTTCTTTGCTTGTTTATCTTCATCCGTTCCCTGTATATTGTCCAATTGGGATAATTCGGAAGCAATATCCGGCAATACAAAAAAGTGCGGGTCGTCCGACTTGCCGGTAAGCAAATCTATTCCCTTATCCGTAAGTTCAATACTTTTGTTCTTTTCGTCGATAACATAATACAAATCATCTGTCACCAAATGCATTCTGCGGCTATTATCTGCCATAAATAAAACTTCGGTCTTCAACATGGACGCTTTTATGCCCGACTCGCTCAAGAACTTAATCAACGGTTTGTTTTTAGGATTTCCTTTAAATGAACGATAAAGCAAAAGACTTCCTTCTTCCTGTCCTTTCGCGTCGCTGCCAGCCATTTTCTGCTTAGCCTCTGTCAGTAATTTCGTAGTAAGGCTTTTCTGTGCATTTACCACTATTTCTACATTAGGCCGGAATTGTTCGAACAATTGTTCTTCACCTTTTGGAATAGGCCCTGAAATGATCAAGGGCGTACGTGCATCGTCAACTAATACCGAGTCTACCTCGTCTACGATTGCATAATTATGTTTTCTCTGCACCAAATCGTTGGGGCTGATTGCCATATTATCGCGCAAATAGTCGAAACCAAATTCATTATTCGTTCCAAACGTGATATCTGCGCTATAAGCCGTCCGGCGCGCGTCGGAATTTGGCTGGTATTTATCGATACAATCTACCGAAAGTCCGTGAAACATATACAAAGGCCCCATCCACTCGGAGTCTCGTTTCGACAGATAATCGTTAACAGTTACCACATGTACGCCATTACGCGTCAATGCGTTCAAAAATACAGGTAAGGTAGCCACCAATGTTTTACCTTCGCCCGTTGCCATTTCTGCAATCTTGCCTTTATGAAGAACAACGCCTCCGAACAACTGCACATCATAATGAATCATATCCCAGATAATCTCATTCCCTCCGGCTTCCCAGTGGTTTTGATAAATAGCCTTATCTTCTTCAATCCGAACAAAATCGTGTTTGGCAGCCAAATCGCGATCAAACTGATTAGCTGTTACCACAATTTCTTCATTTTGCGTAAAACGACGGGCTGTATCCTTTACAATAGCAAATACTTCGGGTAAAGATTCTTCGAGCGCCATTTCCATTTTTTCGGTAATCTCTTTTTCAATCTTGTCTACCTCTACCCAGATAGCTTCGCGTTCTTCCAGTTCTTTTTCTTCGATACCCCGACGAAGTTCTTCTACATGAGCGCGTTCTGCCGCCACATAGTTTTGAATACGTTCTTTGATTTCACCCGTTTTAGCGCGTAATTCATCATTAGACATTACTTCTATGGTTGGATAAACGGCTTGTATCTTTTTTACGTACGGGTCGATTTCTTTAAGGTCTCGCTGCGACTTATTGCCGAACAGCTTTGTCATAAACTCATTAAATCCCATGATTTTATTCTATTATCACATATATTATTACTCGTTGATTATTCTCTCTATTTACTATAAGGAGACGCCAATTGCCAACCGTTATCTGTTATTTGTCAATTGTCAACTCCCATAATGGCAGCTCCTGAGTAGCATTCGGCGGCCTGATTCTCAGTATATGGGTTACGGTGGGAGCAATTTCTGTCGCTTTTACCTCCCGGTAGATATGCCTTGGTTTAAGTCCGTTACCCAAAAATATTAACGGAGTAGCTACGGCATTGTTCCGTACTATTTTTACTTTTTCGCCGGGTACTTCATTATTGATTTTCCATCCGGGTTGCAATTCTATGATAAGATCACCCCGCCCAAGATAATGAGTTCCATTACGGAATTTCACTGTTCCTTCATTCCATTCTCCATTACGTAAAGCTCTATCGGTTATAACAGCTTGCAAGCCGGAAAATTCCTCTACGAACTTTGCCGCTTTATCCTGCATTTCATCTAATGAAATCTTTTCATTTTCAATTGTTTTTCTATCCAGATAAATCTGCTTGTCATAATAACCGACCACCCATTTTTTCTGTCCGTACAATTGCATCAGATACATATTTAATAAAGCAATGCACCGTTTAGGATAGAAATTGCCGCCATTTACCTGAACTTCTTCCGGATAATCTCCAGCGCTTTTATCATAACCGGAACCTGTAAAGACAATCAACACATTAGATAAACCCACTTTTTTATCAATCGTATCGAGTAGTTTTTCTATATCTTTATCCAACTGATAATACAGGTCTTGTATCTCGCGCGAATATTCTTTATCTGTCAACCGGTTAAAGTTTCCGGCATAATAAGTAACAGACAACAGATCAGGATACGGGCGCGTTCCAAAACCAGCATATTCCAGAAACTGAAAAGCCAAACGGTTAACTTCTATATTTACGAAAGGAGAGGTTTTTAAGTCCGGATAACAATTCCGCATATTTTCATTGAACGTATAACGGAATGATATATCGTCCATTACATACGGAAGAGCATTGTAATTACTTATAGGAATAGAAGGCGTCCATATCATTCTATCCAGGCGAACCGGCAATGACTCCATTCCATTATTGTATCGTTCTACATACCAGGGAACATTTCGATAATATGTAGTAGTAGCCCATTTGCCATTGATATCGTCAATCCAAAAAGCAGCATTGGCGGCGCTACCAGCCGAAAGTATGGCGCTTTCCACATTGGGCGCAATGGAATATACGTCGCTCTTCCCTTTTGAAGCAATTTTTAATTCATCGCCGATGGTAGACGCATATAATTTTTTAGGGGAGTAATTGTCGCGCGTAAAATTTCCAATGAAATTAGGGTCATGAAGAATTGAATATTCCCGTTCTCTGTCAAAATCAAAAACCTTATTGGCCGCAATCCCATGAAAACAAGGATTTGTTCCGGTAAACAAGGTAGCAAACGCTGTTGCCTGATCGATATTGGAAAACTCAAAACGGACATTTTTATACACAACGCCCTGATTTAACAGACGCTTAAAACCGCCATCGCCAAATGTATTGTAAAAATATTCGATGTAATCGCCTCGTAACTGATCTACGGTAATACAAACCACCAATTTAGGAACTTGCTGAGCTTCCAGATTAGTTACAGCCAATATGGCAACAAGCGATGTAAGGATTCTTCTCATCTTTTATCCTTATTATTCTCTACTACTCTCTGTATCATTTATTATCTTTATTAATTTATTAACTGTAACTTACCGACAGTCAACCTGAATGCCGAACGTGCCCAAAAGGTTAGCACAAGAAAGATAAACGCCGTATTCATCTGTTGCGGAATAAAATACCAACCTAACAACATAAACGAAAGCAATGCAAAGTTAATAAAATGATAATAATAAGCGGCCTTCTTTAACTTTTTTACCGCAAATAACGCCGCGCCAACCAAATGAAAGGGATGTAACCAGATAATCAATCCGTTTGGCCAGGTAGCCGGATGTTCTGAAATAAAAGCTAAAAAGAACAGCACAACCCCCGCAAGCCCGGCAATGAAAAACAGCATACTGTCGGTCAGCCAAAAATAGCGCTTTGCTTTCCATTCATAAACAGTAGACAAAAGGATTAACAGAAATATAATCAAACTGCAAAGCAACGGCGTAAAAAAGTTTATTTCTACATCTTCCGGTATTTCTTCCGCTACTATATTTGTTTCCGATATAAGTTTACGTCTCGACCCGTCAAGACGCCGAACCGTTGCCTTATCGAAAGCCTCTTTCAAGTACAAGGGGAGAAACAATTCTTCATGTAACGCAGCTATCCGATCGGCAGGACTGCCCAAGGCCAACTCAGTACCAAAGATGAGCCAGGGCTTGTTCCGCATACAATGATTGATTAACTGACGGAACGTTTGAGGTTTAACTTCATGATTATAGATTACTTCGCCATCTACATATTGCTCTACTATCGCAACCGGACGAGTGGCGCAGTTATCAAAGAAAAAATTGTAACGGTAAACGGCATTTTCCGGTTGGGCATTGATTACTAAAGCTTCCCACATCCGTTCTTTTTCAGTTGGAAGCAAATTCAGTACCTGTTCGGTAATGCCGGCTCCCCGCATTTGGTATTCAGCTAAAAAATGGTCAAAAGAAGTAACTCCCAATTTATAATCTGTTTCTCCCTTAGCAAAGCGATATACAAAATTCGCTTTGCTAAAATCAAATATACCATAATTAAAAATCACATCGATTTTATGATCCGGATCATATATCCGGATAGCTGTATGCCCATATACGGTAAACACCGCATCTTCCGAAGGAGAACAGGTAAGAATACTAATTTGCGCCTCTTCGCTAAGTTTTAATTGCGCATAGAGTGGAAAAACAAATACAGATAAAACAACAAATAAATATAAAACTCTTTTCATCAGCGTTTTTTTGCTTATAAACAACAAAAATAATGTCTTTTGTATGAACGACAAAGTTATTCTGACGGATTGTCAATCATTTTTACCCTAAAAGCAATCATACGCAACAAAATAAAAACGTTCACTATCCAGTCGTCTTCTGCCTAAAGCGTTTATATTTCAACAAATAAGGGCGATTGAAGAATGTGTTAAAGCAGAAATAAGACGAAGTTTCACTAAAAACACACAAATACCCAATCGATATTTATACTTAAACTTGACCTGATTATTTAGAACAGACGTATCACATTTAAATAGCATGTCATAAAAATGATTGGTTTATATACATTAAAAGAAAAGACAATGAAAATCATCCTGTTCTTTTGTCTACTTCTCGTTTTCCCGGCGAACTTGTTTTCAAAAGATAATATTCATTTCGCTGAGAACAAACTATTTCATATTGCCCGAAGTAAAAACAAAAATCTGGTTTGTTACGATGTAAATTATGCAGATGGAAAACTTGACGCCAAAAACCCGTTGACGGTCTACTGGCTCAATATGGAAGATAAACCGGGAGAAACAAGCAACTTAAATATGATACAGAAAAAACTGGCATACGGCTATAAAATCATTTCTCAAAGCGACGATTCGTGCAAGATACTATTAAACGCTTATCCTGAAAGAATATTAACTATCTGCAAGCAAGATTCAAAATATGTATGTCTTATAACAATAAATAAACAGACGGCGATTCTTCAATCACTTTATGTAAAAGCAAAACCAACTAATTCATTAATCGTTGAATACATTGAACTACAGGGTATATCGTCAGACGCCAAACAACCTGTTCTGGAAAGAATAGAAAATACCAAAGAGTAAAATCGCCTGAAATTTTAATAGCGTGAAACTTTTTTATATTTTTGGCAAGAACTTAAATATAAATCAATAAATACGTTTTACGTTATGGAAAATGAAGTCTTAGGGATTGGTTCCCGCGTTAAACATAAAGAATATGGCGCGGGCGTTGTAATTCAGGTAAAAGCGAACAGTTACCTTATCACTTATATGGAGCATGGAAACAGGGAAATATCCCGGAATTATGAGGGATTAGAAATTATAGACCATCTGGCGCCGCCGGACGATTTAGTGAGTCTGGAAGAAATAGAGTATAGCCTGACAAAGATATTACGCACATTTTCCGATATTCAGGAAACCGTACCCATTGCAGACAAATGGACAGGGGGCACATTAATACTTAAACCTTCCAATCCCGAACTCAAACCCTACGAAATGCCTATTACCAACTTCTTCAATAAAATCATTATGATTCGCGACAGGTTGCGCGTATTGGAACAAAAGATCAATACCAGCAATATAAGCGATGCGGAAAAAATTACGTTACAACAATATATAACAAGATCGTATGGAAGCTTAACTTCCTTCAATATATTATTCAAATATAAATCGCATAGCTTTACCGGAGAGAGTACCAAAGAAAAGTAGAACTGCAAAAGAGGGATACTTTCTCAAGCGCCTTATAGATTTGCATCTTTTTCTTTGATAACGGATACGATTTTTTGGAGGAAAAGATTATTCGGTATCGCAATAAGTTCATTCTCATCCGTCCGGATATGCGTATAAAAAGTATGTATGTTCTCGATCGTAGCTTTTATGGGCAAATCTTTATCAATAAGGCGTACTCTGTCGCCTACGCCATACGGCGCTGAGAAAAACATGATAATACCTGCCGTTATGTTACTTAGGATTGACCATTGAGCAAACATTGCCACGCCAATTACAGCGAAGATAGAAGATAGTCCCAACAGCAAGTTATGCGGGTCGAGCCCCCAGATAAAAGTAATTATAAAAACAAATAAAATATTCAGCAGAATATTCATGATTTGTTTCATTTGCAACGCTCGTAATTCCGACTTATTCATTAACTGAGTATATTTCTTTATCAGCTTTTTGGATATATACTTTGCAACAACCAATAACAGGATAACAACGCCTGACGCTATAATTTGCAAAAAATAGTCTTTTATCGAAATCATTTACTAAAATATTTTATATGTTACAAAGATAAACAAAGATAAGCCGGTTTTGGTTTAGGCGCTGTTCGGAAATAAACCATCCCAATTTATGGGAGACGGTTTTTGCCAGACGAAGCCTGAATATGCGCGCATACCGGGATATGTACGTATTTTCGGGCTGAAGGATGGCGGCAAACAAAGCAGGGCTTCACTTGCCGATGCAACATATTTACACTATTGATTGTCCGAAACAGATCATCATAATAGTCTTCAATATCTTTACAATAGCTGTAAAAGTCAACATAACTGGTTGCTTGGTTATGTGCTAAATCAAATCCATTTCCGATAATATACAAAGTTGTTTCTTTCATATTTATTGTATTTTATACTGTAGCCTTTTAAAAAGTTATCGTTTCAGAACGTTAAATTTCTCTACTATAATTTTTTTATACCGCTCTTTCATATCATCTGGCAAAAACGATATGTCAATAAGCTCAGACCACTTGTCGGCAACCTTTTCAAATTTAACAAATAAATTATCTATAATCTTCTTTTCTAAGCCGCTACTGTTCATTACAACTTCAAAATCGGAACGCTTTATTTTACGTTTCTTGCCATTGAGCGTTAAGGCAAGTTCTTCCGTATCTTGGGGCATAACAAGAGCAGTAGAGACCATATCATACGCTGGGGTGAGAGAATAATTACCTTTTTGCACACTGTAAAGCGAAAAGTTCTTCAAATGCATATCTGCATTGCCTGTAATCCACGAGAACAGAACCTGCTCCCAGAAGTTCACCACATCAAGTTTTGGAGTAGCGGAGTGTTGCGTAATAATTTTGGCTATCTGCTCGTATGAACCTTTGTATTTATACTCTGTCAAGCGTTCTGATAACTGGCACATATCTTCCATTGCCAACTTATCGCCATTTGCACTTCTATCTATGCGTTTGGTGATATAGGCTAATTCTCCATCTTCAAAGCGCACAAGCGAATGAGGAACGACCTTTATTTTAGCTAATTCAGCAAGATACATTGTCAAATCCTCGACTTCAGGAAGATGCTCAAATTGCTCTGTTTGAGGCTTTAGAATATAACGTCCCCATAATCCTATAATAGTAAATCGCTGTGGCTCTCCTTTTATTTTTTCTATATCAAGAGAGAGTTTTGCTTGTACTCCGGTTAGAGTAATCTGAGAACGTACCACTTTTTCGGCTAATGATTTAATTTCATCTTTAGCATAAGGCAGGAGTGGGATATTGGCGCTATCAAATATCTTTTTGGCACAACGAGGATGAAAATCTTTTTCTCTATCGGTTAATTCTTGATAACAATACAGACATCTTTTCATAGCTATGCCTCCTCATTCAGTATAGGTTCAACACTCACTGCCCCTATGCAATCTTTGCAGCAGGCAAGCAGCAGTGACATTCTATCACGGCGATTGATTTTCCAACTCTTTTCCGCAATATCTAAGAGCCACCCTTCTGGTATTAATCCATCAAAAAATGGGAAAAGGATCTTCTCCATGTATGGTTTACTTCTCAAAGGCAGAGTGAGGCTGATAGCTTCGGCTACATTTGATTGAAGATAATCGGCGTCATACTGAAAAGTATAACCGTCCTCATCTTCGGCCAGAACCCCTGCAAAGAGGTTGTGGTTGTATATCTTGGCTTGTCTCATTGATTCGTGGTTTTATCCACAGGAACAACACCAACTTTTGTTCCAAAGAGGTTTAGTACTTGATTTACTTTGTCGAGGCGTAAAGTCTCCTTTCCTTGCTCCAATTCACGTATAAAACGCAACCCAACTCCAGATTTCTCAGAGAGTTCCACTTGTGACAAGCCATGCTCTTTACGCATCAACTTTACATATTCAGACAGTAACATATCATTCATATTATACCCTTTTGGGTACAAATATAATGCAAATAATTCAAATTACAACCGTTCGGGTATAAAGTTATGTGTTTTAATATATATGAGTCCGAACAAAGTATTTAGGGATATGGCAAATGAGCGATAATCCCGTATAAAGCTAACGAGAGAGGACTGTGTGGAAGATTCCGGCCCCTAAAACCATAAACGGAATAGCAAAAGAAAAAAACAGGCAAACATTTGAAAACATTTGCCTATCATATAATTTACTGTAAATAAATACATTTATCGTCTTTTTACGGGCTGTTTTTATCCGTTGTTTTCTGTATCAAAGCAGGGCTTCACTTGCCGATACAGAAATGTTTGAAGATATTGCCCAGTATTTCATCATTACTGATGTGTCCGGTTATTTCGCCTAAGTAGTGCATGCATTCGCGTATGTCCTGGCTTAGGAAATCGGCGGATATGTTTTGATCGAGGCCTGTCAGTACGCGGAGAATGGCTGCTTGGGCTTTGGTCAGGGCTTCGTAATGACGGATATTTGTTATGATTATATCGTTTTGGCGTATGGGGGGGATGGCTGCCGCTTTTACCAGGCGGTCTTTTAAGCGGTCTGTATTTTTGCGGTTTTTTGCCGATATACAGATTCTTTCGGCATTTAAATGGATCAGCAGTTGGGGGGGGGTATCTATGGTTTCGGCGTTGGCTAAATCCGATTTATTAAATACCAGAATTGTTTGCTTTCCTTCCAGACAGGGGATGATAAGGGGGGCTAACTGCTCTGTTTGGGCGGCGGGAGCGGAGAGGTCTATTACCCATAATACGATGGAGGCTTGTTTCAGTTTGCCGAATGTGCGCTCTATTCCCAGGCTTTCTATTGTATCTGTGGTTTCGCGGAGGCCTGCGGTGTCGATAAAGCGGAAGGTAATTCCGGACAGGTTGACGGTATCTTCTATTACGTCGCGGGTTGTTCCGTGAATGGGGGAAACGATCGCTTTTTCTTCTCCGGCCAGCAGGTTAAGCAGGGTAGACTTTCCTGCGTTTGTTTGCCCTATGATAGCTACCGGGACGCCATTTTTAACGGCGTTTCCCGTGTTGAAAGAATCGGCCAGTTGCTTGATTTGTTTTTCGATATCGGAGGCCGATTGCTTCAGGTCTGTCCGGCTGGCAAATTCCACGTCTTCTTCGTTAAAGTCCAGTTCCAGTTCTATCAGAGATGCAAAGCGCAGCAGGCGGTCGCGCAGATGGCTCAGTTTGCGGCTAAATCCGCCCCTCATCTGGTTTAGCGCTACTTTATGCATGCCGGCAGATGTAGAAGCTATCAGGTCGGCCACCGCTTCGGCCCGACTTAAATCCATTTTGCCGTTCAGGAAAGCGCGCTGGGTAAATTCTCCCGGCAGAGCCGTACGCGCGCCTTTATCTATCAGCAACCGAAGTATTTGCTGCTGGATGTAAAGAGATCCGTGACAGGCTATTTC
The DNA here is from genome assembly GCA_031267775.1 of Tannerellaceae bacterium. Classification (GTDB taxonomy): domain Bacteria; phylum Bacteroidota; class Bacteroidia; order Bacteroidales; family Tannerellaceae; genus DFXE01. The sequence continues at coordinate 2,793 of JAIRYL010000194.1, read as the reverse complement.
TACCGTATCTTCGCCCGTAAAGGAATGAGGATTACGGAAGACAGACGCCAGCACGTCGTCTACCGGTTCGTTTCCCCCGTATATGCTGCCGTAGTTTACGGTATAGGCCTCCTGGTTTAGCAGCTCTTTTCCTTTTTTTCGGGGAAGAAAGACAGCGTGGGCTATGGGGATGGCTTGAGGCCCCGACAGGCGGATAATGGCCACGCCTCCCGTACCGGGAGGCGTGGATATGGCGCAGATGGTATCCTGATTCATCTTTTATACGGTAATCAGTTCATATTTTTTTACTCCGAGGCCTATTTTTTCGGCATGGTCTAATCCGGCTTGCCAATTGGTTTCGGGATGCATCAGCCGGAATTTGTCCCGGCCTTGCAGATGCGCATGCGGATGGGTTTGGGCTAAACCGCTGTTTGGCAGAACAGGAGCCTGGGTTACCATGTCGGCGCAAGCCTGGTCTAAGGCTACGGGGTTGAACGAGGCGGCTATTCCAAGATCGGGTACGATGGCTGCGTCGTTATGATTCCAGCAGTCGCATTCGGGCGAAACGTTCATGATAAAACTAAGGTGGAAATGCGGTTTTTCCCATAAAACAGCTTTGGCATACTCGGCTATCTTGTAATTGAGGCGTTCGGACGTATCGTCTTGCCCCAGCACGGCTGCGCTGTACTGGCATAACGCCACGCACTGTCCGCATCCCACGCATTTCCGGTAATCGATGGCCGCTTTTTTTTCTTTGTCGAGCCGGATGGCGGCCTGGGCGCAGTATTTTGCGCAGACGCGGCATCCCGTGCAGTTTTCGGCGTCTATTACGGGCTGCGACGACGAGTGTAATTCCAGTTTGCCGCCCACGCTGGCGCATCCCATCCCCAAGTTCTTCAAGGCGCCCCCAAAGCCGCTCTGTTCGTGCCCCTTGAAGTGGTTCATGCTGATGATAATATCGGCGTCTACAACGGCCGTTCCTATCTTGGGGGCCTTGCAGTAAGCGCCGTTTATCGGCACTTCCCTGCAGTCTGTGCCCTTCAGCCCGTCGGCAATAATTACGTTGCATGGCACGGCTATGGGGTTAAAGCCGTTAAGCATGGCGCTGTGCAGATGGTCTACGGCATTGGCTCTTTTGCCCGAATACAGCGTATTGGAATCGGTAAGGAAAGGCTTGGCGCCCAGGTTTTGCAAGAGTTTCACCAGTCGGGCCGCATAATTGGGGCGGATGTACGCCAGGTTTCCCGGCTCGCCAAAATGTATTTTGACGGCTACAAACTGATTTTTAAAATCGATACGTTCTATTCCGGCGCGTTTGACAAGCCTTTCCATTTTGTCGAGCAGGTTGCTGGAGGGCGTTGTGCGCAGATTGGTAAAATAAACGGTTGATGCTTCCATTTGAGTAAGTTATATAGGGTTTTACATTTCTGCCGGACAAAGGGCGTCCGAAGCGCGCCGGCGCCTCACGCTATCGGCGTAAGCCTTGAAAGAAGCGCGCACTTGCGGGTCTTTCAGGCTTCCGATGGTAAATATGGCTATGCCCTGCGCGCCATGTTCGAGGGCTGCGTCCATCGAGCGAAACATTTCCGGCCCGTTGGAGGCCATCATGCCGCAATAGAGCGTGGTGGCGGGGTTTTTTGTCTGCACGTTTTCGATGGTGCAGTCGGATATAAAAGATACGTCGCCCGTATAAAAAGTATGATAGACCATGGGGAAAACAAGGTCGAGATTCCATTTTCCCCAATCCTGCCGTACCATCCGGCGCGACATGGCGGGCGTAGGAAAGGGCGATGCGGCCATTTTTTTGCCGTATGCATGCACCACGCCGGCTATTTGGTTGGCCACTTCCGTTACCTGGTCGCAACGAAACTGCAGCCATTTTTCGTCGGTCGACGGGTCGTCCTGTTCCTGGGGGTTATACCCGTGCAAGTCCCGGAACTTTTTTATCATGGCCGGATGATAGCCATAATCCCATTCGGGATATTCCTTATCCTGCACAATCCCGTACTTAGGCCATAAGGCGGCGGGCAAAATTACGTCTACCAGGCGATGATAGTCTATGGCTATCCCGTTCAGCCCTTCTATCCGGCAATAGTTTTCCACCTTATTCAGTATATATTCGCGCACTTCGGGCAGGGCGGGGCACATAAATTTATAATACCCCACGTAGGCCGTATGATTGGCCAGGCTTTCACCCTTTCGGTTTACGCTGAGCCATTCGGGATGCGCTTTCACTATCGAATCGCGATCGTGCTCCAGGTTAAGCGTCCACAGCCAGGCATAGACTTCAATTCCATGCTTCCTGGCAACAGGTATCACGGCCCTGTAATCATCGGGCGTGGGAGCGTTCAGCATCACGCCGTCTATGCCGGTTTGGTTCATTACCACGCATACCGAATCAAAATTCAGGCCCGGACGGTAATCCAGCCACGTCCAAAAGAGGGGATATGCCGGTTTTTCGGCAGCCGTATCCCTGCCTCCGCTACAAGAGGCTATCGCTGCAAGGGCAAGTAACAGAAAGGATAATGTAAAGGTTTTCATGCAAATCGTGTTGTTTATGTTTCAATCGCTAATCAAATAAGCTTTCAAAAATAAGCATAATTATTGAATGGAGAAAGGAGAAGGCAGAAAGCAGAAAGCAGAAGGCAGAAGGGGGAAGGGAGAAGGGAGAATAAATCGAACGAAAAAAAGCCTGCTGAGGTTGTTTTGTTTTTTTTGAATCAGGTGGAAATGAGGTTTCTTTTCGACAAAAATCAACGGAAACAATTAAATGCTACATCAATCATTCTCCCCATGCAAGAAGCGTCTGATCCA
>JAIRYL010000177.1 GCA_031267775.1 Tannerellaceae bacterium | reverse complement strand
GGGGGTAGCGAGACGCTCTCTGTCCCCGGCGGGGCAAGGCGGTTTTTTTTGGCGGGGCGAACGGTTTTTTTTTATTACTTTTGCTTGTCTGACGCAGAATCACTTTAAAAAATAAACAGGATGAATACGTATTTTTACATTGTTTTAGTAGTTGTATGCGCGGGTTTGGGCGGATGCAAGGCGAAGAAAGCGGCCGTGGGGGCATTTGCGGACTTGAACGGCGAGTGGAATATTGTTGAAATGAATGGTAATAAACTGAATCCCGCAGAAACGAAACAGTTCATGACGCTGGATGCGAGCGGGATGATACTGTCCGGGCATGCGGGATGCAACCGTATGTCGGGCAGAATAGAGCATGCGGAATGGCCGGAAAACAACATCCGGTTTTCCGGCGTTATTTCTACCCGTATGGCCTGCCTGGATATGCGCTACGAAGACGAGTTGTTTAAGACGCTGGACAGGATTGTTCGTTTTGAGAGGGAAGAGCCTGGCGAAACGGGCGCGCAGGCTGTGGCTTTTTATGGGACAGACGGGGGTAAATTACTTGTTATCGAAAAGAAATAAGGCGGTTTGCCCCGCAAGGGGAATGAAGAATGAAGAATGAAGAATTAAAATAAATCGAACCAAAAAAAGGCACGGCAAGCATTCTACCCAGGCAAGAAGCGCCTGATACATTTGCTAATTCTTCATTCTTAATTCTTCATTTAATTGGGGCGCGCCCCCCTGACAGGGGGGCCGCCCAAATGAATAGCCGGCGGCCCGACCGGAACGACTTTTTAATTCTCCATTCTCCATTTACTGATAGTCGGGATACAAGAGGTATTTTTTGCGCATGGCCTTGTATTCGGTTAGTTCCTGCCGCCAGGTGGCGCGAATGTCAGCTTCGCTCATGCCCTGCGTAATTTGCCGGCGCAACCGGTCTGTGCCGGCTAATAAATCAAACCATTGAGGACGTGCAAAGAAAAAAGCCGGGTCGCTTCCCGCTTTTTTATAAAAATCGAGGAGAAATTGCAGCGAAAGCCCCCCCTTAAACGGATACTCGCGCAGGTCTGCGCCGTAGCAGCGCTTGCCTTTTTGCAGCGGGTTTGTTTCAAAACCGGGCAGGGACTGGGGCGTAAAGGTAAACGTGCCGTATTGGGGGTGGGGATAGCCAATTACCTGGAAAGGGAAATAAGTACCCCGCCCAATGCTGAACGCCGTTGCTTCAAAAAAGCAGAGGGAGGGAAAAAGGCGGACAGACTGATGGTTGGGCAGGTTGGGCGACGGCTTTACGGGCAGGCGGTATGCGTCGCCATGCTTCCAGTGGAGCAGGGTTACCACCCGGAGGTTGCATGCAACCCGGTTTTTAAGCCACCCCTCGCCGTTGATCATCTGCGCCAGCTCGCCGGGCGTTAATCCGTAGAGGATGGGCAGCGGATCGACCCCTACAAAGGATTCAAAGCCTTTTCTGCGCACAGGGCCGTCTACAAAGTCGTTGGGATTGGGGCGGTCGAGCACGATAAAATCCACCCCGTTTTCGGCGCACGCTTCCATTATATAATGCAGGGTACTGATATAGGTGTAATAGCGGGCGCCCACGTCTTGAATATCAAATACCACCACGTCCAGCCCTTCCAGTTGGGCGGGCGCAGGCTTGCGGTTTTTTCCGTAGACCGACAGGACAGCGACGCCGGTTTTCCCGTCCCGGCTGTCTTTTATCTCCTGCCCGGCGTCGGCCACGCCGCGGAAGCCATGTTCGGGCGCCAACACCTTCTTTACCCGAACGCCCCGGCTCAGCAACGTATCCAGCAGATGCGTCCGGGCTTGCCCCAGTACAGAGGTATGGTTTACCGCCAAACCCACCCGTTTGTCTTTCACTAATCCAAGCAGCACATCCATCCGTTCGGCGCCCAAAACCGGCTCGCCGGCCGGCTGGCTCCAGGCCGTCAGGCTTACCAACAGCCAGGCCGCCAATAAAACAATCGTCTTCATCTTCTATATCTCTCTCTTTTTTAGTGTTAGAGACAAATGTAGCGAAAGTCCGGATCATTCATTACATTTGCATTTGTAAATCCGGTTGAATATGGACAAAAAGATGGATCCTCTTGCTATTATATCCAAATACTACGACACGAGGTCGGACGCTTACCACATAGTAACGGTTCACAGCCGGAGCGTGGCAGACAAAGCGCTGGCCATAGCCCTCCGCCATCCGGAGATGAATCTCGACCTGACTTTTATCCGCGAAGCGGCCCTGCTGCACGACATAGGCGTCTTTATGTGCCACGCGCCGGCCATAGACTGCCATGGCGCCGCCGATTATATCTGTCATGGCTATCTGGGCGCCGACTTGATGCGTAAAGAAGGATATCCCCGCCACGCCCTGGTGTGCGAGCGTCATACCGGCGCCGGCATATCCCAGAGCGACATACTGGCGCAAAACCTGCCATTACCCTGCCGCGACCTGCTCCCCCTGTCGCCAGAAGAGCAGTTGATCTGCTTTGCCGATAAATTTTACAGCAAAACAAACCCGGATAAAGAAAAGACCGTAGACAAGATCCGAAAGAGCCTGCTCAAGCGCGGCGCCGCAAGTCTTTTACGCTTTGAACACTGGTGTAAACTCTTTTTAGACGAATAAAAACGGCAAGGCTCGGTATTTTATTATACATTTGTCTGCTGAGACGCAACACAAAGACAGTATGTCCCCTATATTCAGAGTACTCTATATAACGACCTTCATCGTGCTAACCGGCCTTCCGGTCGCGCAGGCGCAGGAAGCAACCGCTCCGGCGGCGGCAGATAGCATAGCGCCTGCCGATACGCTTCCGTCTGCCAGGCCGGATACCGTCCTCCCCAAAAACGGACTGGAAGCTCCGGTAACCTACAACGCCACAGACTCTATCATCATGACGGCAGGCAACTGGGCGTACCTGTACGGACAGGGAGACGTGAAATATCAGCAAATAGAACTGGAAGCCGAAAGGATAGAGATGAATATGGACAGCAGCCTGGTTTTTGCCAGATTCGGCCTCGATTCGATAGGCGACGAATTTGGATATCCTTTGTTTAAAGACGGCGGGGAGGAATATGAATCCAAAACCATGCGGTACAACTTCAAGTCGAAAAAAGGATACATAACCGACGTGCTTACGCAGCAGGGAGAGGGCTACGTAACTGCCGCCCGCACCAAAAAGATGGAAAATGATATTCTGAACATGGCCAGCGGACGGTATACCACCTGCGACGAACATGATCATCCCCACTTTTATATCCAGATGACCAAAGCAAAGGTTCGTCCGAAAAAAAACATCGTTACAGGCCCCGTCTACCTGGTGATAGCCGACGTCCCCCTGTATCCGCTGGGGCTTCCCTTCGCTTTTTTCCCTTTCTCCGAAAAATACTCCTCCGGCATCCTGTTTCCCTCTTTCGGCGACGAATCGGCCAGGGGATTCTACCTGCGCGACGGGGGTTATTATTTTGCCCTGAGCGATTATATGGACCTGGCCTTAACCGGCGAATTATACACCAAAGGCTCCTGGGGATTATCAGCCCGCTCCAATTACCGGAAGCGCTATCAATACTCCGGAAGCTTCAACGCAAACTACCTGATAACCAAACTGGGCGATAAGGGTTTGCCGGATTACAGCCTGTCGAAAGACTTTAAACTGAACTGGACGCATAGCCAGGACCCCAAGGCAAACCCGTTCCGTACCATCTCTGCCAGCGTAAACTTTGCCACCAGCAGTTACGACCGAAACAATATTCAGGGCATGTATGGGGCTTCGTCTACCCAGAACACCAAAGGCTCGAGCGTCAGTATCACCCAGCGCTTCCCCAACAGCCCGCTCAGTATTTCGGGCACCGCCAACCTGAACCAGGTACAGCGGGATACCACCCTCTCTGTTACGCTGCCCGATATTACGGTAACCATGAGCCGCATCTTCCCCTTCAAGCGAAAAAACGCCATCGGCTCCGAACGCTGGTACGAGAAAATCTCCATGAGCTATTCGGGCTATCTGCGAAACAGCATCACCACAAAAGAATACGACTTTTTTCAGTCCAATATCATTAAAGACTGGAAGAATGCCATGCAGCACCAGATACCGGTAAGCGCCACCTTTAGCGTATTTAATTACATCAACATCTCGCCAAACGTGAGCTACACCGAAAGGTGGTATACCAATAAAATAGAAAAAGAATACGACATGCAGAGAGACCAGTTGGTAGTAAGCGATACAACCTACGGTTTCCACCGGGTTTACAACTATAATGCATCCGTTTCCGCTTCCACTACGCTATACGGAATGTTTCAGCCGCTGGGCTTCTTAAAAAAATGGATAAAAACCATCCGTCACCGGGTAGACCCGTCGGTTAGCTTTGGCTTTGCTCCCGATTTCAGCAACCGCAAGTATGGCTTTTATAAAGAATACAGGTATCTGGATGCGAAGGGAGAAGAAAGAACGGTGTTTTACTCGCCTTTTGAAAACGGCATGTTCGGCGTGCCGGGACAAGGCAAGCAGGGCAACATAAGCTTCAGCCTCGACAATAATATTGAAGCCAAAGTAGTATCAAACAAAGACTCCACAGGAGTAAAGAAGATAAGCCTTCTTGATAAACTCTCGTTTGCCATGAGCCATAATATGGTGGCCGATTCTTTTAAATGGAGCGATTTAAATGTAAGCATGCGCTTAAAACTAACCAAGAGTTATTCGATAAACCTGAATGGCGTATTCGATACCTACACCTACGAAGCTTCGCAGGATGCAAACGGCGTATGGTCGCACCGCAAGGTAGACAAGCTGCGCATCCAGGCGGGAAAAGGACTCGGACGCCTGAGAAGCACAGGCACCAGCTTCTCGTATACGTTCAACAATGAAACGTTTAAAACAGGCCTGCTGGGACGGCTGTTTGGCCATACGGATAGCGGCGCGGAAGAAGAATCGCCCGCAGAAGAAGAGGGAACAAATACGCTTGACCAGATAGACCAGTATGGCGAAAACCAAAGCCTGGTGCCCGAAGAAAGCACAGGCGGCGGACGATTGAGGGGCAAGAAAAAGGATACAAGCGGAGAATCCGACCCGGACGGCTACTGGATTAACGCTTTTCCCTGGAGCCTTTCATTTAACTATAGCTTAAATCTTAATTATGGCGACTTTAATTACGACAAGCTGGAATACAATTATAGACTGACGCACGCTTTAAGTTTCAGCGGAAATATGCAACCCACCAAAAACTGGCGCTTTAACTTCAATGCCACATACGATTTTGATACGCATACCATTTCTTACCTCACCTGCAATATATCGCGAAACTTGCATTGTTTCAATATGACGGCCAGTTTTATTCCCGTAGGCCCCTATAAATCTTATTCTTTCTCGGTAGCCGTAAGCTCTTCTTTATTAAAAGACCTGAAGTATGACCGCAGAAGTAATTACCGCGAAGGACAAAAATGGTATTAAGGAGATGCCTCCTAACGGGCGTACGCTTACCAGTCCACAGGCGTCTGGCCGCTTGCAACAAGATAATCGTTTGCCTTACTGAAATGTTTATTGCCAAAGAATCCCCGATAAGCAGATAAGGGCGACGGATGCGCGGAAGCTAAAACCAAATTACGATTCTTATCGATAAAAGCGCCTTTCTTTTGCGCATACGAACCCCATAAGATATAGACAATATGGCTGCGCGATTCGGCTAAGCGGTGAATAACGGCGTCGGTAAATGTTTCCCATCCTTTATTTTGATGCGAGCCTGCCTGATGAGCGCGAACCGTTAACGTGGCGTTGAGCAGGAGAACGCCCTGGTCTGCCCAGCGCGTTAAATCGCCGGTTGCAGGAACTGGTTTCTGCAGATCGCTTCCGATCTCCTGAAAAATATTAATCAGGGAAGGTGGATAACGAACCCCGTCTTTCACAGAGAAACAAAGCCCGTGCGCCTGTCCCGGTTCATGGTAAGGGTCCTGTCCCAAAATAACCGCCTTCACTTTATCAAAAGGACAATGCTCGAAAGCGGTAAAGATAGCCGTCGCGGCAGGATAAACCGTTTCCTGCCGGTATTCCTGCCGCACAAAATCCGTCAACAACCTGAAATAATCTTTTTCAAATTCGGAAGCCAACTGCACTTTCCAGCTTTGTTCTATTTTTACATCCATCTTTGTTTATATTAAAGACATGCCTGCTTCCTTTGCCTTTTTACGCATATCTTCCGGCCAAATACTGGCCTGTATCTCTCCAATATGCGCCTTCCGCAGGTAAAACATACATAAACGGCTTTGTCCTATCCCCCCTCCAATGCTCTGAGGCAGTTCGCCATTCAACAATCGTTTATGAAAATATAATTCTTTACGCCCTGTTTCGCCCGTCATCTCCAACTGGTTGAGTAAAGCCTCTTTATTTACGCGTATTCCCATCGACGACAACTCGATGGCGCGGTCGAGTATATGACTCCACACCAACAAGTCTCCATTCAGCCCTATCTTACCGTCGGACGCGCAAGTAGACCAGTCGTCGTAGTCGGGAGCCCGTCCGTCATGCTTTTCGCCATTACTTAATTTACATCCTATCCCAATGATAAATACGGCGCCATGCTCCCTGGTGATTGCATCCTCGCGTTGCTTTGGCGTAAAGGCGGGGTATTTCTGCAATAAATCTTCAGCATGAATAAAGAAAATCGTCTGGGGCAGAACCGGTTTTATTTCAGGAAACATTTCATAAACCATATACTCCGTACGAACCATAGCGGCATAAATCCGGCGTACAATTTCTTTAAGAAAGTCCATATTCCGTTCTTCCTCCTTCATTGTACGTTCCCAATCCCATTGGTCCACATATAATGAATGCAAGTTTCCCAGTTCCTCGTCCGACCGAATCGCATTCATATCCGTATAGATACCGTATCCTTCTTCAATCCCGTAATCGGCCAGCGTGAGCCGTTTCCATTTGGCTAACGAATGAACGATCTCCGCTTTGGAATCGTTTAAATCTTTGATGGGGAAGGTAACGGCTCGTTCCACTCCATTCAAATCGTCGTTAATACCCCTCCCTTTTAATACGAACAACGGAGCGGTAACGCGCCTCAACCGCAGTTCTGAAGAAAGATTCTGCTGAAAAAAGTCTTTAATTTTTTTAATTCCCAATTCTGTTTGAGAAAGATTTAGCGAGGCGCTGTATCCAAACGGTTTGATAAGGTAACTCATATTGTTTTGTCGTATTATGTATATATAAATTATGTTCGACAAAAATAATGATTAATATAAAAACAGCAAGCGCTTTCCCGTTTTTTTACGGCAAAATGATATCTGAAAAAGAAAAAAGCCTTTCAAAATATCAACGCCAACCTTATTTGTCATACTTAGGAAGCGTCTGAAAATAAATACGCAAAAAGTCTTCTGGCAAACCATTTGTTTTACTGAGAGATTATATTTACTTTTGCACCGTCCTGGCCTGGTAGCTTAGTGAATAGAGCGTCAGATTCCGGTTCTGAAGGTCGTGGGTTTGAGTCCCACCCGGGTCACATTTTAATATATTTTCGCAATTAGGCGACATTCCGTAAGGGATGTCGCCTAACGTATTTTGGATGATTATCAACTAAATAAATGCTTTCGCGCGTAAGAGATTTTAACACTCAAATGTAGGGAACAAACCTACATTCAGGTAAAAAAAAAGGAAACAATATGCCAACTTACAAGGTAATTTTAAAAAAGGTAAACAAGAAAGGGGAAGCCCCGGTGTACGTAACGTTCTACATAGGCAGGAAGAAGATAGAAATTCCTGTCAGAACAAGCATTTCTCCCAAAGACTTCGATAAAAAGAAAGGCCACGTGAAGCCCTCTTGCGAATTTTACAGGGACAGAAACTTGTTCATAGACAACCTGAGAGCTAAGATAAACAACATATTCGTGAAATATCGGCTCAGGGATAAGGAACTGACTGTGGATATGTTTTGGTCGGAATTTCACAACCCGGCCGACTTCAAGGATTTCTTTGATTTTTGCAAGAACTATCAACGCCTGCGATTCCAGGAGCTGGCCGATGGTACTCAGCGGCATCACCGCTCTTGTCTGGGCATACTGAAAAAGTTTAAAGACACGATCCATTTTGATGAACTCAGCACGGACCTGTTCCGGCGGTTCGTGCTGTACCTCCGGAATGGGCGAGGTAACAACGAGGTGACCGTCAATAAGACGCTCAAGTCCATCAACGTCTATCTCAACGAGGCTGTGCGGTTGGAATACATCAAGGAGAATCCCGTAAAGAACGTAAAACTGAGGGGATACCAGGACACGACG
>JAIRYL010000137.1 GCA_031267775.1 Tannerellaceae bacterium | reverse complement strand
GACGAGTATATCCCCCTTACGCCTGTGCCGGATATCCAAAAGAAAGGACGCCAAGCGCGCGCATACGCAGCCGGCGGGCATATCTATAAATATGTATTGAAAGCTTCGTCGGCAAAACAGGCCCAGTCCATCCTGCAAGAGCTGCAAGAGCTGCCAAACCGCGACGCCTATAACCTGCATCGCAACGGCCTCTTTCTGTCCATAACAGACAGAAAAGCCACCAAGCAAAGCGGTCTGGAAACCATCTGCCGGGCAGCGCATCTAAACGCGCAGCATGTAGCGGCCATAGGTAATACGGCGCGCGACGCTTCCATGCTGTCGGCCGCAGGCTATCCCTGCGCGGTTTTACAGGCCGAAGACGCATTAAAACAAATGGGCGGGTTTATCTTAAACCCCGCCCATTTACCCCTGTTTTTCGAATCAAAAGATCCGTTCAATACCCTCTGATAGCCGCAATACCCGGCAGTACTTTCCCTTCAATCGCTTCCAGTAAAGCGCCGCCGCCGGTCGAAACGTAGGATACGCCGCCGGCCAGGCCGAATTTATTGACGGCCGCCACCGAATCGCCGCCGCCTACCAGCGAGAAAGCGCCCTTTTCGGTAGCTTCTACTATCGCTTGGCCTACGGCTTTTGTGCCATGCGTAAAGTTTTCAAACTCAAATACCCCTGTCGGACCGTTCCAGAGGATTGTTTTAGATTGCCGGATCGTTTCGGCAAATATCTTTTCTGTTTCCGGGCCAATATCCAGTCCTTCCCAGCCATCCGGAATTTCGTCCGCCCGGCAGAAGCCTGTCCGGGCGTCGTTACTGAAGCTGTCGGCAATTTTAGCGTCTACGGCCAGTATCAGGTTAACGCCTTTGTCCGCCGCCTTTTTAAGCAAGTCGACAGCCAGCTCCAGTTTGTCGTTTTCAACAATCGAATCGCCAATCTTACCTCCCTGCGCCTTGGTAAACGTATAAGTCATACCTCCGGCAATAATCAGGTTGTCTACCTTATTCAGCAGGTTTTCAATAATTTCAATTTTGGAAGAAACCTTAGAGCCTCCCATAATAGCGGTAAACGGATGATTCACGTCGGTCAAAACCTTCTCTACCGCCTGCACTTCTTTTTCCATCAGGTAGCCAAACATTTTAGCGCCGGCCTCAAAATAAGCGGCAATCAAGGCGGTGGAAGCATGCGCGCGGTGAGCTGTGCCAAAAGCGTCGTTTACATAACAGTCGGCATACGAAGCCAGTTTTTTTGTAAATGCTTTCTGGCTTTCTTTCACGGCTTTCTTTGCGGCGGCTTTTTCTTCTTACGTAGCGCCTTCGGCCAGTCCTCTCGGTTTTCCTTCTTCTTCGGCATAGAAACGGAGATTTTCCAAAAGCAAGGCCTGCCCCGGTTTTAACGCGGCGGATTTAGCGGCGGCCTCCTCGCCCATACAGTCGTTTGCAAATGCCACGTCAATACCTAAAAGGGCGGATATGCGCCCTAAAATATGTTTCAGTGAAAACGCATCCGTCGCGCCTTTCGGACGGCCTAAGTGAGAGCCTATAATCAGGCTTCCGCCGTCTGCCAGTATCTTTTTTAAAGTAGGAAGCGCCGCGCGTATCCGCGTGTCGTCTGTAATAGTAAAGCTTTCGTCCAAAGGTACGTTAAAGTCAACCCTGACAAATGCTTTTTTGCCCGCGAAATTGTATTTTTCAATCGTTTGCATAACTGTTATATTTAAATTTATAAGAAAATGTCGCATTAAACGCTTGCAAACTTACATAAAATCTGCCAACATTTCGGATAAGGATCGTTATATTTAGTCCGTAAGTTTAAAACGCACCCGCAGCTTCCCGTCGGCATAATCGCAATTTAGAAGCTTGAAATGCCCTATCTCGGACGTATTGTTTACATGCTCTCCTATACAGGCGCACGCGTCGTAATCGCCTATCCGCACAATGCGCAGCGCCTCGCTTACCTCTTGGGGAAGCTTGCTCAGGTCGGCTATCTCTTTTGCTTCCGCATGCGTCAGAAAATCAATGGTAACAGGCAGACGCCGGTCGATAACCTCGTTTACCTTTCGCTCTATTTCCATTAAAACCTCTTTGCCGGGATCTTCCGCCAGCAAATAATCGCACTTGCTTTTCTTCCTCTCGATATGCGCATTCGTCGATCGCGAACAGCCAAACATCCGCGTCATCGTTTGATTTAATATATGTTCCGCCGTATGCATGGGAGGATATTCATGCTTGTTATGCTCATTCAATTGTACTTCCATAAATCAGGTTACGTTTATCAGGTTACGTTTATATCATTTTGCCGTTTTTATTACACAAGTATTCGTATATGGCTAATTGAGAGCGAATCTTTTCCGGATTCGTATCGCGCTTAAAAACGTTTTGCAGGTTTTCGTCTATATAACAGGCTTTAACATTATCTTTTAATTGAATGTCCAGTATATCGATCATTTCCCGTTTGATTTCCGGCATAAGAATGGGAAACGCCGTTTCGATGCGGCGGCTCAGGTTGCGCCGCATCCAGTCGGCAGAGGTAAGAAACAGGTTTTCTTCGCCGTTATTATAAAAATACCAGATACGCGCATGTTCAAGAAACATATCCACAATGCGGGTAATCCGTATGTTTTTGCTATAAGGCTGGTTGGGTATCAGGCAACAGATTCCGCGAACAATCAAATCAATCTCTACTCCGTTTTCGCTGGCGCGATACAGCTCGTCTATCATGTTCCGGTCATGCAGTCCATTCATTTTTAAAACAATCCGTCCTTTTTTCCCTTCTTGCACATGGTCGATTTCCTGTTGTATCATCCGTTTCAGTTCCGGCGTCATATTGAAATGCGCCACCAGCAGATAGCGGAAGGTGGGCGTAAACAGTTTGCTTTCGAGTACGGCAAACACTTTGCTTATGTCGGTTATTATATCGGCATGGGTAGTAAGTAAAGCCATATCCGAATAGATTTTGGCTGTTTTTTCATTAAAATTACCCGTGCTGAGGTAAGCAAAGTTTCTTCTTTTGGCTCCACTTTCGGACTCTTGCCGCAAGATAATCGCTACTTTAGCATGTACTTTTAATCCCGGAATGCTGTAAATAATCTGTATGCCGGCTTGTTTCATCCGTTCGGCTGCGCTCATATTGTTTTCTTCGTCAAACCGGGCTTTCAGTTCTACAAAGACAGTTACCTTTTTACCATTCTGGGCGGCGCTTATTAATGCGTTAATAACAGCCGAATTTTCGGCCACCCGGTATTGGGTTATCTTAATTTCAATCACTTTCGGGTCGAAAGCGGCCTCCATCAAAAAACGAATCAGGTAATCAAACGATTCGTAAGGGAAGTGCAGTAAAATATCTTTTTTCTTGATAGTCTTAAACATAGACCCCATCTCTTCCAGAAAGGGGACGCGCATGGGCGAAGGTATCTGTTGTTCCAGCGCTTTTCCTTTTGGATTGGGTAGCTTAATCAAGTCTTGCAAATTATGATAACGCCCGCCTACCACCAAATCTTCCTGCTCGATATTAAAAGCTTCGCAAATAAACGACAGAAAGTCGGCAGGCATTTGCCGGTCGTACATAAAACGGCTTAAATCGCCAATCTTCCGTTTCTTTACTTTCTGCCGGATGTTTTCAATGATATTTTCGCCTTTTTCATCTTCCAGATAGATGTCGGCGTCTCTCGATATTTTAATGCTGTGGCAACAGTCAATACTATATCCGGGAAAAATGGTCGACAAATTGGCGCGAATGATATCGTCGATAAACATAATATAGCTCATACCCTCCTGTTCGGGTAATTCAATAAACCGCGGCACTTTGGAAAATGGAATTTTCATCAGCGCATACAGATACTCAGGGGTATATCCGGGTTGGCCGGTATGTTTGCTTTTCTTGCTCATCCGAACGATGAGGTATAACCGGCGATCGCGGATAAAAGTATGTATATCGTCTTTTTGTATCATTACGGGCGACAGGAATGGAAACACCTCTTCATTAAAGAAATCCCGTATAAATTCTTCGTGGAAAGAAAAAGGTTTGCTATCCTGATACAGGTAGACGCCTTGTTTGTTTAGTTCGGGCAATATCTTGTCGGAAAAAATGCGGTAATATTCCTGCTGTTGCCGGTTCACTTCGCCGGTAATCCTGGCCAGCGTTTTTTCGGCGTCGCAATCATTTTCGTCCGTAAACTTTTTCTTTATAATAACGCCCCGGTGTTCCGCCACGCGGATTTCGTAAAATTCTTCCAGATTGGAGGAATAAATCGATAAAAACTTTATCCGCTCGTATATGGGAAGGCTATCGTCTTCGGCTTCCAATAATACGCGATAGTTGAAAGACAGCCAACTAATATCGCGTTCGAAATATCTGTATAAATTCTGGATCATATTGTTTATAGCTGGGTAAATATAAATACTTTTACACAATAAAAGAAAATCTTATGATAAAAGTTGGGCTTCTTTCTGATACGCATGGATATTGGGACGAAAAGTACGCAACCTATTTTGGGGAATGCGACGAGATTTGGCATGCAGGCGATATCGGTTCGGACGTTGTGGCTTGCAAACTGGCGACCCTGAAACCTCTGCAGGCGGTCTACGGCAATATAGACGGACAATTCATACGCGCCCGATACCCTAAGACAGCCCATTTTACAAAAGAAGGCGTACATGTAATGATGACGCACATCGGCGGTTATCCGGGACGCTACGATCCGGCTGTCCGGAAAGAATTATATGATACCCGTCCCGGCTTATTCATTGCCGGCCATTCTCATATTTTGAAAGTGATGTTTGACAAGAGCCTGGATTGCTTACACATGAATCCCGGAGCAGCCGGAATAAGCGGCTTTCACGAGGTGCGGACTATCCTGCGTTTTGTTATCGACGAAGGAAAAATAAAAGACCTCGAAGCGATAGAATTAGGAACGAAGCGATTCTGCCAGTAAAACCGTGCTTTGCAGATAAGGAAATTCTTTTTCAAAGTATTCGCAGAAAATCCCGGTTCCCGCATTGTCTTTTATCTGTTTGGGCGTCCACAATTTACCTTCGGTAAAACAGCTTACCTGTTCTTCTGTCTGCAGGTGAATCGTATAGAGATGCACCAGATGTTTGTCGCGATTATTTTCGAAGGTATACCGTATCATAAAACGCGGTTTAACAGATTTGTCCTGACATAATGCGCCGAGCGTTTCGCCTAAGGCGTCGTCCATGCTTTGATGGCGTTTTATATATTGATGGAGCGGATAATCCAGTAATTCGGGAGACGTCGATTCATCCCTGTTTCTTTTCTTGAGATAAAGCATGCCATTATACATAACGGCAATACGGATAACGGGATGATAATATTTCTTGCCGGACAAACGGCTTATCGAACGGGCTATGCTGCCGATAACATGTCCTTTCTCGTCCAGCACAGGCAACCAGACTTCCTTTTGCAGGCCGCCATAGATCATGAGCGTACGGATTTGTCCGTATAGAATGATCAAGACGCCTGTTATTACAGGTAGGAGCCGGTATAAGAAACGTTCGACGCCCGCACTGTGTATCGATTCGGGCAAATGTATATACATTAAGATAATAAACAGGTGCAGCGTATATAAGTTTTGAGTAATCTGGGCCATGAAATAAGTTTCGTTTATATCGGTGCACAACAGGGTACGTTTACGGGCAGGGAGTTTTGAATTTCTTACTCCTGCCAGTATGCTGCGCCTGAAAAATCCGAAAAAAGCGAGGACTACTACCAGTAAGATTTCGGCTATCAAGATTGAAAAATTATATAATACCGGTTGTAAATTAAAAAAAAGGAAAACAGAGTATAAGATAAGCGTAACGGTAGCGGGAATCAAAAAAAACTGATGGATATTCTCTTTTTTAAAGAGATGCAAAAAGATAAAACCCAGCAAGCAGAGCGATATGCCAACGATAAAAGCGATGATATATGAAAAATAATGACCAAATACCACGGCGAATAAATTATCAAACGCCATGGCCACTAATAAAGGAATCAGGCCGATGGCCTGATTATTCAAGATCCTTTTATAATAATAATTCACTCCTTTATCCATTCTTTTTTCTTCTTCTTTTTCCATACGATACTTTTTAAGAAAACAACGCATGCATTTAAAAGTTGTATAACTCCGCGTGTTTTTCCGCATGATAAGACGAACGTACCAGAGGCGCGCTTTCCACATGCCTGAATCCTTTACCGGCAGCTATATGCTTGTAACGGTTAAACTGTTCGGGAGACAGATAGGCTGAAACGGGAATATTTTTCCGCGACGGTTGCAAATACTGGCCGATTGTTAAAATGGAGACGCCGGCAGACCGTACGTCGTCCATCAGTTCGGTTACCTCCCCCTCCGTTTCGCCCAGTCCCGCCATAATTCCTGTTTTGGCCGTTATTCCCCTTTGCGCGATATGCCGAAGAACAGACAGGCTCGTGTCATACCGGGCGGCGCTCCGGATGGCCGGCGTTAAGCGTCTGATGGTTTCCATGTTATGCGAGATTATTTCGGGCGATTCGTTTATCACGATATCTACCAGCTCCATTTTCCCCTGAAAATCAGGAATCAGTACTTCGAGGGTCGTTTCCGGGTTTGCTTTTTTAATCATCCGTATCGTATCCGCCCAATGCCGGGCGCCTAAATCAGGGAGGTCGTCCCGGTCTACCGATGTGACAACAGCCTGTTTCAAGCCCATCAGCCGGATACTTTCGGCTACATGAGCCGGTTCTTCCGGGTTTAAAGGCAAGGGCTTTCCCGTCTGAGTATGGCAAAATTTACACGACCGGGTACAGATAGCGCCTCCAATCATAAACGTAGCGACGCCCCTGCTCCAACATTCGCCCCTGTTCGGACATTTGCCGCTGACGCAGATTGTATGCAGGGAATGCGCTTCTACAATATTTTTTGTCTGGGTGAAACGCTCGTTTTCGCCCAACCGGATTTTTAACCAAGCCGGTTTTCTAACCCGTTCCGCCATTTACAGGTTGTCGAATAAAAAGTTTGACATACGGGTATACAGATGATAACGGGTATTACCGCCCGAAATGCCATGATTACGGTCTTTATACAGTTGCATTTCAAATTGTTTGTTTGCCTGCACCAGCGCTTCGGCATACGCCATTGTTTGCGCGAAATGCACATTGTCGTCTGCCGTTCCGTGCACTAATAAAAGCTTGCCCTGCAGGTCTTTTGCCAGCCGGA
>JAIRYL010000098.1 GCA_031267775.1 Tannerellaceae bacterium | reverse complement strand
GATGTAGCAACCTTGATACTTTTAACATAATCGGATATTCAACCCTCCGGGTTGACGGGGAGGGGAGGAGGTATCATGCTATCCCCCAATCGCTACGCTTCATTGGGGGTTATTTACATTCAGACCTGCGGTCTGTGAAGAAACGCAAGATTTTGCAGGCGATCCTAAGCTTATGTCTTTCTTCACGAAGGGCGTATAACCGGCAAATCCTGAAAGAAGACCTTTTGGTCTTCTTTCAGGATTTTATTCGGTAAGTTAATTCTTCTTTTTATTTTACGGAAGGAGAATAGTTCTTGTTCAGGTAGGTAAGGATTTCATCTGTTATATTATACGCTTCGGCTGCCAGCAGGATTACGTCTGTTGAACGGCTGCTGAATATAATCTGGTATCTCTTATCCTGATTGTAAACTTTCAGTTGAGTAAGTAAAGAATCGCGTAACTGTTCGGTTAGCTTTTGCTGTTCTTCCATTAATTCCCTGGCCAAATGGTTGTCTAATTCCTGCAATTCCTGTTGTTTCCTCATCAAACGCTGCTGTTCCTGCTGGGCGCGTTCTGTGGTAAGGAACGCATTATTGTTCCACTTCCGTTCAAAGTCTTGTATTTCTGTTTGCAACTTGTTTGCTTGCTGATTAATATTAGCGCGGGAATTTTCCTGCTTCTTCATAATTATTTCGAGCAAGTCGTTATAATAATTGTAATTAAGAAGCAAAGAGTCCATGTCTACATAGGCTACAGGTAATAAACCGGTGGAATCTCCTTCCGATGTAAACGCCGCTCTCTCTGTTTTTGTTTCCTTTTTTCCGGTAAACTGCATGACAAATAAAATAATAACAGCAACTGCAAGTATACCGCTAATCACGTAGTTAATGTTCTTCATAAAGTGCAAATTAAATCTTTATATTATATTTCTGTTTCTTTCAATCGTTCTTCCAGATTCTTGTGCGCCAGCGCTTCGCGATGTTGCGTTCTGGCGCAGTAAATCCCCTTCCGGCTCAAGAGCTTATTGCTTCCGACGTGCATGCCGGGAAATTCGCCTCCCTTTTTAAGCAGTACCTTTACCGATAGCAATACGGTACAGGCAAGAATTATTATGACAGTCAACAATAAGGTTGTAAGCATTTTCTTTTATATTTGTGGACGCAAATATAAGAGTTTAACTGATTATATGATGCCTTTTTGGTATAATATTCTACTTTTTTAAATGCAAACTTTATATATTGCCCATTTATTAACGTAAAGTACGGACATCTATTAAAACTATAAATACATGGACATCACAAATCTAAAACCGGAAATTGTATGGAAATTCTTCCATCAAATTACGCAAGTACCCCGACCGTCGAAAAAAGAAGGGAAAATAATTCAGTATCTTGAATCATTTGCCAAAGCGTATAATATCGCTATTAAAAAGGATAAAGCGGGAAACATCCTTATGTGTAAACCGGCAACCAAGGGGTACGAAGCGCTTCCAACCGTTATCCTTCAGTCTCACATGGATATGGTTTGCGAAAAGAACAACGATAAAGTATTTGATTTTGAAAATGATGCAATCCAGACGGTTGTAGAAGGAGACTGGCTTCGCGCCGACGGGACGACTTTGGGGGCGGACAATGGTATAGGGATGGCTGCCGGGCTGGCTATACTTGCGTCCAGCGATATAGAACACGGCCCGGTGGAATGTCTTTTTACCGTAGATGAAGAGACGGGACTGACCGGAGCCAAGTCGTTGGAATCCGGATTTATAACGGGGCAGATACTGCTCAACCTGGATAGCGAAGACGAAGGCGAATTATTTATCGGTTGCGCCGGAGGAAAGGATACGCAGGGCGTTTTATATTATGAGCAAACGCCTGCATCGGCCGATTTACAGTATTTCCGTCTGGATATAGAAAGGCTTAAAGGCGGACATTCGGGATGCGATATTCATAAGGGACTGGGTAATGCAAATAAGCTTCTGATTCGTTTTCTTTATATCCTGAAGAAGAATTTTGATTTTTCTCTTTGCCATATTGACGGAGGCAACCTGCGCAATGCTATTGCCAGGGAAGCGTACGCTATTATTGGTTTGAAACCGGGCGACAAAGAAGAAGTCTGCGCCATGCTGAACCGTTTTATCGCCGAAGTAGAGCATGAATTCAAACATACCGATCCGGATCTTTTGATAACCATGCAATCGACAGATAAACCGGAAAAATGTATAGACGGCGCGATTGTGGAGAAACTTATCTATGCCGTTCACGGGTGTCCGCACGGAGTAATAGCCATGAGCCATGATATTGAGGGACTGGTGGAAACGTCGACCAACCTGGCTTCGGTTAAAATGAAAGACGACGACAGGATTGTGATTGGAACAAGCCAGCGCAGTTCGGTAGAATCGGGCAAGGAGGCTATAGCCGATCAGGTATCTTCGGTATTTTTGCTGGCTGGCGCCGAAGTTACGCAGGGCGACGGTTATCCGGGATGGACGCCTGACCCGAACTCGGCCATACTGAAAGTTGCGGCAGACAGTTACAGGAAACTGTTTAACAAAGAACCCAAAGTGACGGCTATCCATGCCGGACTTGAATGCGGCCTGTTTCTTGAAAAGTATCCTCGCCTGGATATGATTTCGTTTGGCCCTACGCTGCGCGACGTTCATTCGCCCGGCGAACGAATCCTGATCCATACCGTAGGCCTGTGGTGGGAGCATCTGCTTGATTTATTAAAGAATATTCCTGCAAAATAAATACAGGCTTTTTTCGTTATGAAAGGAGGATGAACCCGGCTGAAGCGGGGGCTTCTTCCTTTTATATCCATATAATCAGAAATGAACAGACCGGTTGTTTTTATATGTACAGGTATCCTGGCGCTGGCTGGATGTTTTTCAGCCTGTAACGATTTAAGCGATAACTATTCTGCGAATCCGAACCTGCGGCTCGGCTTTTCGACAGATACGCTTACGTTCGACACGGTATTTACCGCCGTTGGGTCGGCAACGCTCCAGTTTATGGTATACAATACCAACAAAGAGCCGCTATCCATTGAATCTGTCCGGCTGGCAAATGCGGGAGCGTCTAATTTCCGCATGAATGTGGACGGACGAAGCGGCGAAACATTTTCAAACATTCGCATCCTGAACAAAGACAGTCTGTATGTATTTGTAGAGGTAACCGTAGACCCAACCGGAAGCAACGAGCCGCTGTTGATTGAAGACCGCGTGGAGTTTACCACAAACGGCGTGAAACAAACCGTATTACTGCAGGCTTACGGGCAAGACGCCCGCCTGATAAGGGGAGGATGGGTGTTTGACAGGGATACCGTCTTGCCGGCCGAACGTCCGTACCTGGTATACGATAGCGTAACGATTGCCAAAGATGTTACCGTATCCATTGAAAAAGGGGCTTCTTTTTATATGCACGATAAGGCTAAATGGATTATATATGGAACGATACAGGCAGGCGGCACGCTGGAAGAACCGGTTGTCTTTCGGGGAGACAGGCTGGACAATCTGCTGACAAACCTTCCGTACGACCGTATATCCGGGCTGTGGGACGGGTTGTATGTTAAACCGGAAAGTTTCGGCAATGTGATGAATTATACGGTGGTAAGAAACAGCGCAGGCGGAATTGTTTGCGAAGAATCTACGCCCGAACGTCTGAAACTTACAATGGCTAACGCTCAAATCACGAATTCTTCCGGCAGTATTTTGCGCGCCGTTAATTGCCGCATAGACGCCTGCAATACAGAGTTAAGTAATGCCAAAAAGGAGCTGGCGGATTTGCGGGGAGGCGAATACAGCTTTATTCATTGTACGCTGGTCAATCAATACCGGCTGGGGGCAAGAAGCGGACAGCCGGCGCTTACGCTGGCAAACCATATTGCCGCCCTTGACGACGGAGAGGCTGCCAAAAGCGTGGCGCTAAAGAAAGCCGCTTTTGATAATTGCATCATCGACGGGAGCTATTCCGAAGGGACGGAAGAACTGAAGGGCGAAATCTTACTGGATAAAAAAGACGGCGAGTTTGCTTTCTATTTTAACCATTGCGCCGTTAAAACCCTCCAAACAACGAATGCAGGCTTTACCAATACCCAGTTTATCACGAAAACTTATTCTCCCCAATACAAATCGGTGGGTAACGAAGAAAATAATTATGCAAATGATTTCAGGCCCGAAATAAATAAAGACGGCGAAGGCAAGCCGAAGGAACAGCAGCCGGTTGTAGGCAAGGCAGACCGCTCCATAACGGAAAAATATCCGGCAGACCGCTGGGGCGTAAACCGGCTGACAAGCGCCGACGGGCCGGATATCGGAGCGTACGAATATGTGCCCGAACCGGAAAAGGAAGAATAGCGCCCCCCCCTCTGATGTGTAAAACCTTAACAATCCTGATTCTCTTTTTGTGTTTCCGGCCGGCTGATATAAACAGCCAGGTCTCCCTTCGCGTGATGAGTTACAATGTAGAAAACCTTTTTGATACGGCCGACAATCCGCTGACAGACGATAACGAGTTCCTCCCCTCGGGCGGCAGGCGATGGACCCGTACGCGCTATTATCATAAGCTTCAGCAAATAGCCAAAGTTATTATGGCGGCAGGCGAATGGGGCGACGCTCCCGCCCTTGTGGGCCTGTGCGAAGTAGAGAATGATACGGTTATAACCCACCTCCTCCGGAAAACGCCCCTGCATACCCGGCAGTATCGATACTGCGCGTCCGGCAGCCCGGACAGGCGCGGCATAGGGGTAGCCCTGCTTTATCAACGGGATAAATTCAGGTACCTCAGCCACCATTCCATACCGGTACAGGGCAAAGATCATACGCGCAAAACCCGCGATATACTGCACGTATCGGGGGAACTTATTTCGGGAGATACCCTGGATATACTTGTCTGTCATTTCCCCTCCAAATATGGGGGCGAAAAAGAGAGCGAAAGCCGCCGCACAGACGCCGCCGTTGCATTGCGCAAACAATGCGATTTGCTGATACAAGTCCGCTCCTGCCCGCTGATTATAGCAATGGGCGACTTTAACGATTCGCCCGGCAGCCGCTGCATGAAACTTGTAACCGGAAACAGTCTGCAAAACCTGTTTGCCGACGCCAAAGGCAGCCATAAATATCAGGGCGAATGGAGCCAGTTAGACCAGATAATCGTTCATCAAGCCATGTTGTCGCCCCAGGCCCGGATGAAAGTTATACCGGGCAGTGCGCAAAACTTTTCGCCATCCTTCCTGTTCGTCCAAGATAAAACGTGGCGGGGGATTCGCCCGCGACGCACGTACTACGGATATAAATATGAGGCAGGATACAGCGATCATTTGCCTGTTCTGGCAGATTTTCTGATAGATTTCTCCATAAACCACGCCTCCCCTTAAAGAAAAGGTACGGTAAGCCGATGATATTCTACTAAAATAAAAAATTCCGCCTCCCTTACGGTAGAAAAGCCTCCAACTGTTTTTTTAAAAAAAGATGGTCGATAATCAAGCGCGCAAGGGTATGGGAGCGCCTGCAAAATCTTGTGTTTCTTCACAGACCGCAGGTCTGCATGTAAATACCCCCCAGTGAAGCGTAGCGATTGGAGGAGAGCGCACCTGAATTTCCGCCGGCGCGCACGTAAATTTTCACAGGCACGCACGTAAATTTTCACAGGCACGCGCGTAAAATTTCATAGGTAAGAAAATTTATTTTCACAGGTACGCGCGTAAAATTCCATAGGCGCGCGCGTAAAATTTCATAGGCAAGAAAATTTATATTTCACATGTGCCGCGTAAAATTTCACAGGCACGCGCGTAAAATTTCATAGGCAAGAAAATTTATTTTCATAGGCAAGAAAATTTGAAGGGCGTCTGATCCGCCAAAAAACACGTAATAAGCCGCCGGCCAGGCGTTCCCTGCGCGCGCGATTATCGGCTATCGGTAAAGAAAAAAGAAAGCCGTTCGGAAAAACGTTGCCCGCCGTGAGAAAATTCCTGCGCGAAAGGGAGCGCTTTTTGCAGAAACAGACTGCGTTTAAATTTTCATGAGTACCCGTTTAAATTTTCTCAAATACCCGTCTAAAAAATCATACTGTGTTTTTGAAAAATCATACTGTGTTTTTGAAAAATCTTGCTTATGATTTTTGAAAAACATACTGTGTTTTTTTGAGGGGTCTTTTACCCGCCAAAAAATACGCGCCAGACCGTCGGCCAGGCGCTCCTTGCGCGCGCTTGACTGCCGACTGTCTTTTACAAAAAAAATCAGTCGGGGGGGATCGTCTCTCTACGGGAAAGGGAACGGAAAAGGGAACGGGAACGGGAAAGGGCAACCACAAGGGTAGCCCCTACCTATATATATGTATGTATTGTCCGGTTTTTTTTGATGATCGGG
>JAIRYL010000058.1 GCA_031267775.1 Tannerellaceae bacterium | reverse complement strand
GATAAAAATCAGTATATTTGAGCTGTTTTTTTAAATTTATTAATTTGTATCCAATGCCCAGTATCTCACAACGGGGGGTCGATATGCCGGCTTCTCCCATCCGCAAACTCGTCCCGCTGGCCAACGAGGCCAAAGCGAGAGGCGTTAAAGTGTATCATCTTAATATCGGACAGCCCGATTTGCCGGCGCCAAAAGTGGCGCTGGAATCGTTAAAACAGATAGACCGGCGCGTGCTGGAGTATTCGCCCAGCGAAGGTATTCTCAGTTTCAGGGAGAAACTGACGCGATACTATGCCGGGTTTAATATCCGGGCGAATGTGGAAGATATTATTGTTACTACGGGGGGTTCGGAGGCTGTTCTTTTTTCGTTTATGGCTTGCCTGGATCCGGGCGACGAGATTATTGTTCCCGAGCCGGCTTACGCCAATTATATGGCTTTTGCCATTTCGTGCGGGGCGGCGATTAAAACCGTACCTTCGCGCATTGAAGATGGATTTGCGCTCCCTCCCATAGAAAAATTCGAGGCGCTGATTACGCCCCGAACCAAGGGCGTGCTGATTTGTAACCCTAACAACCCGACGGGTTACCTTTATACGCTGAAGGAGATGAACCAGTTGCGCGACGTGGTGAAAAAACATAACCTGTTTCTTTTTTCGGACGAGGTATACCGCGAGTTTTGCTACACAAGCGTTCCCTACGTATCTGCTTTTCATCTGGAAGGGATAGAAAATAACGTGGTTTTGATAGACTCCGTATCCAAGCGGTACAGCGAATGTGGCATACGGATAGGGGCTGTTATTACAAAGAATGTGCAGGTACGGGAAAATGTAATGAAATGGTGCCAGGCGCGGCTGAGCCCGCCGCTGATAGGGCAGATTGTGGCCGAAGCTTCGCTGGATACGCCCGATTCGTATATGAACGAGGTGTACAATGAATATATCCGCAGGCGCGATTTCCTGATTGAAGGTTTAAACCGCATACCGGGATGCTACTCGCCCTTGCCTATGGGCGCTTTTTATACGGTAGCCCGGCTTCCGGTAGACGATGCAGACCGGTTTTGCGCCTGGTGTCTGAGCGACTTTGCGTACGAGGGGCAAACCGTTATGCTGGCGCCTGCCTCCGGCTTTTACACTACGCCCGGCGCCGGGCAAAACCAGGTGCGCATAGCCTATGTGTTACGGCAGGACGACCTGGCTAAAGCGCTAACCGTACTGGCCAACGCGCTGGAAAAATATAACGGGCTATGAGGAGTCTGGAGCTTTTTATTGCTAAAAAAATACATTTCAGCAAGGAGAACAACCGGCAGGTTATCCCTCCGGCCGTGCGCATCGCTATTACGGGGATTGCGCTGGGGCTGGCTGTTATGATTCTTTCGACGGCCATTACCATTGGCTTTAAAAAAGAGGTGCGAAACAAGGTGATTGGTTTTGGTTCTCATATTCAGGTAACTAATTTTGACAGCAATACCTCGTACGAGTCGGCTCCCATTGCCGTTACCGACACGCTGATCAGCCGGCTGTACGCCTGTCCGGGCATACGCCACGTAGAAGGGTATGCCACCAAGCCCGGGATGTTAAAAACGGAAACAGATTTTCAGGGAATGATTCTGAAAGGCGTAGACGAGGGGTTTGACTGGACGTTTCTCCGCCGCCATTTAAAAGAAGGGGAGCTGTTTACCGTCTATCCCGACAAAGCGGGCGCCGACGTTATTATCTCGCGATACCTGGCAGACCTGCTGCAGCTTACGGTTGGCGATTCGTTTCTCTCTTACTTTGTGCAGGAGGATATAAGAGCGCGCCGGTTTACCATAACCGGTATTTACGAAACCGGCTTTACGGATTACGACAAGCTGTTTGTGATATGCGACATAAAGCAGGTGCGCCGGTTAAACGGATGGGACGACGACCAGGTGAGCGGCCTGGAAGTATTGATTGACGATTATGATAAGCTGGATCAAACGGCCGAAGACCTCTTTTTCAGCCTGGCCGAAAAAACCGACAGGCTGGGAAACGCTTATTTTGTCCGTTCTGTTAAAGAGCTGAATCCTATGATCTTTAACTGGCTGGAGGTACTGGATATGAATGTGGTGGTTATCATCGTCATCATGCTGGCCGTTGCCGGTTTTACAATGATATCCGGATTACTCGTCGTCATTCTGGAGCGGATAAACATGATTGGTATCCTCAAGGCCTTAGGGCAGAGCAACGGCAGTATCCGCCAGGTATTTCTGTACGTCTCCTTTTTCCTGATAGGCCGGGGGATGATATGGGGAAATATTGCGGGGATACTGCTGTGCGCCATCCAGCATTACAGCCGCCTTATCAAACTGGACCCGGCCACTTACTACCTCGACGCCGTACCGATAGACCTGAGTATCCACTCCCTTCTGCTACTGAATATAGGAACATGCGCCGCATCCATGCTGATGATACTGGGGCCTTCTCACCTGATAAGTAAAATAAAACCGGCGCAAAGCATACGTTTTGAATAAACGCAAAAAAAAAAGACTGTGCGCGGAGGGTAAAGCGCCTCTCCGCGCACAGTCTTTTTATTTATTGCCAATGGTAAAGGTATAATCTTTTCTGCCCCTGAATACCCTGTATATATATATGTACAGTTCAAATAACGGTTGAACTACCTCCAGCAGGGGCAACAGCTTCATACTTGTTTTTTGCTGTAACATGCCGGCCGATTTCTTTAAAACCATCGCTTTGGTTACAAATAATAAACCGTAACACAGCAGCGCTACTCCGGCTATAAGCAGATTACCCGCTACTCCCAGCACAACGGAAACCAGCGCGCTCAGTAAAAACAAAAGAGAGGTAACCTTGCCCATGCGGTAGAACAACAACTGCCGGCCTTTGTAATGGCGCTGCGTAGCCGCGCGCGATATTTTGATGTTTTTCCAGGTGGCAAACCGCTCAACCGGCGCCATTTGCGTAATACCGCCGGCCGAATATTCTACCTGCGTATTCAAGCCGCCGGCCGTTTCGTTTACAAATAAATCATCATCCCCTGCATGAAGGCTCAGCGACTTGCTGAACCCTTTATGTTCAAAAAACAACCGCCTCCGGTACGACAGGTTTTTCCCGTTCCCCCCAAAGGGATTATTTTTCAGGGCAGACGAAAGATATTCCAGCCCGTTCATCAAATTATCATACGAAATCAGCTTGTGAAGAAATCCCTTATCCTCCGCGTATGCGCAAAAACCTAACACAAGGTCTGTCCTGTCTGTATAATTCCGCGCCATCGTCCGTATCCAGTCTTTACCCGGAGGATAACAATCTGCCTCCGTAAACAAAAGGACGTCGTTCTTTGCAGCCTTTATTCCCAGCGTAAGAGACAGTTTCCGGCGGCTGAGGTATTTTGATTCCTGCGGGATAAAGGTATGATACAAATGCTTGTACTCATTTTCAAAGAGTTTAAGCACATCGTCGCTTTCGTCGGTAGAGCCGTCGTTTATCACAATCACTTCGTACTGCGGATACGCTTGCTGCAACAGCGAAGGCAGGTATTTTTTAAGATTATACGATTCGTTCTTGGTATAAACAATAACAGATACCGGCGGAGTAGCGGCGCCCGGCGCGCTGTCCTTGCCCGCTTGCATCTTTTTATAAGGACGATTATAACTTACCAGATAATATAACAACTGCACAACCCACAGTACAAGCGTACAGCCTGTTGACGTCAACTCAAGAAAAGTAAGCGCAAAGAACGGTTCCATTACTTATTTGTATAAGGTATCCGAAAAGTAAGACCGGGGTAATTTACGGCAATTATACTGGGAGGCCATAATCTCGCCATAAGCGCCGGCCGAACGCAAGGCTATATAATCGCC
Source organism: Tannerellaceae bacterium (assembly GCA_031267775.1). Classification (GTDB taxonomy): domain Bacteria; phylum Bacteroidota; class Bacteroidia; order Bacteroidales; family Tannerellaceae; genus DFXE01. Next base: position 6,532 of record JAIRYL010000058.1, on the reverse strand, counting down.
GCGATGCGTTTTATTTAATTCCATCTCTCTCCCAAACACATCCGACGATTCGCAAACAGGGCCTGCCACATCATAAAACGCCGTATCTTCATGGCTCGAAATATTTTCAATCCGATGGTATGCATCATACATGGCCGGACGTATCAATTCCGTAAAACCGGCGTCGAGGATGGCAAATTTCTTAGTTTCCCCTTCTTTTACGTATAATACCTGCGATATGAGCGACCCGCATTGAGCTACAATTGAACGCCCCGGTTCAAAATGAATCTGCTGTCCGGGACGTACCTTCAATAATTTATGAATAACGGCAAAATAATTGTCAAACGCCGGAACAGGCACATGATTCGGATGGTAATAATCAATACCTAATCCACCCCCCAAATTAATGTTTTCAATGCGCAGTCCGCGCGCTTCCAAATCCTCCTGTATTTCATTCGCCCGGATAGACAGATTCTGGAAAGAAGATAAATCCGTAATTTGCGAACCGATATGAAAATGAATCCCCGTCAGCTTTACATGCTTCATCTGCAACAAATCATCTATTACGGCGCCGAGTTGTCCCAGATTAATTCCAAACTTGTTTTCTTTCATCCCGGTTGTTATTTTTGCATGCGTATGTGCATCCACCTCCGGATTAATACGCAAAGCAACCGGCGCCACCTTTCCTTTTATAGCGGCAAGCTCGTCTATCACCCTTAGTTCGGCCAATGATTCTACGTTGAAACAGGAAATCTGATTATCCAGTCCCAAATTAATTTCCCAGTCAGCCTTTCCAACTCCTGCAAAAACAATTTGCCCGGAAGGAATACCTGCCTCTAATGCCGCCTGAATTTCGCCGCCGCTCACACAATCAGCGCCTAAACCATTTTCCGCTATGATAGAAAGCACGCGTGGATTAGCGTTGGCCTTTACCGCATAGTGTATGTGATACTTGTATTTACCAGCCTCGCTTTTTATCGCGTTCAGCGTTTCTTTCAGCAATTCTACATCGTAGTAATAGAAGGGGGTCTGTAGCGATTTAAATTTTTCAATGGGAAAAGTTCCTTTTAGCATATTCGTATTTATTTATACCAGTTACACGGCAAAATCCGCATAATCCGTACGACGTTCATAATTCAGTTTAATTAAACAAATGCCGGCTCAACGCCTGCAACGCTCGTTTCTTATCAGATGATTTAACCAGCAAAGAAACATTATAATCGCTTCCCCCGTAAGAAATCATTCGTACGGGAATATCTTTTAACGCATATACGATACTTGCCTCAAAACCCACATTATCCCATTCCAAATCGCCAACGACGCAGATGATAACCAAATCTTCATCTACCGTTACTGTTCCATATTTTTTAAGGTCATCCACTATTTCATCCAACCGCTTCCGGCTGTCAATGGTACACGATACGCCTACTTCCGATGTAGTAACCATATCGATAGGGGTTTGATAGTTTTCAAATATTTCAAATACTTTCCGAAGAAAACCCGTAGCCAGCAACATGCGGCCGCTCTTAATCTTAATAGCCGTAATATTGTCTTTAGCCGCTACAGCCTTAATTTTACCCTTTTCTGTTTCATTCGAGATCAATGTCCCCAGGGCGTCGGGCTGTATGGTATTCAATAAACGAACCGGAATGTTATTTAGCTTGGCTGGAAGAATACAGGTAGGATGCAATATTTTCGCTCCAAAATAAGCCAGCTCGGCAGCTTCTTCAAAATGAAGCTGCCTGACAGGCGATGTGTTCTCCACATAGCGCGGATCATTATTATGCATGCCGTCAATATCCGTCCAAATCTGAATTTCGCCGGCATGAACAGCCGCTCCTATTAACGACGCCGTATAATCGCTGCCTCCGCGCTGCAGGTTGTCTATTTCGCCATAGGCATTCCGGCAGATATACCCTTGGGTAATATATAAATCAGCCTCTTTATTTTCAGCCAGCAAAGCCGAAAGCTTTTCTTTAATATAGACAGGATCAGGTTCCGCATTTTTATCCGTACGCATATAGTCTAAAGCGGGTAAAAGAACTGATTTTACGCCTGATTCATTCAGGTATAAATTCATCAAGCCGGTTGAGATTAATTCTCCCTGCGCCAGCACAACACGCTCTTCAAATAGCGTAAAAAGGTCTTTGGTAAAGGTACGTATGTAATCAAAATGATGAGATATCAATTCTTTAGCTCTCTGTTTATATTCAGCGGCGCCGTAAAGCTCGTCTGCATGTTTATAATATGTAATTGCAAGCTTGTTAATTATTTCGTTTGCGCCGTCGGGATTCTTCTTGTACAAATAATCGGAAATCTCAACCAGTGAATTAGTAGTACCCGACATGGCAGATAATACAACAATCGTATGCTTTTCCGCCGTAATTAATTTTGCAACGTCTTTCATTCTTTGCGCCGAACCTACCGAAGTACCGCCAAATTTTAAAATCTTCATCTTTTAGTGTATTAAATTGTTCTTCTTTACTTAAAAAAACACAGCAAAGTTATATAAAAAATTATTCTCCTATATCGCTAAGACAGCCATTCTCGCATTTCACGATACGCGCCGGAAAATTATGCACAAGCGTATAATTATGGGTAGTCATGATTACGGCCGTTCCTTTTTTACAGATGTCGTGAAGAAGCTGCACAATCTGCGCGCTCGTTTCAGGGTCAAGATTTCCGGTAGGCTCGTCAGCCAATATCAGCCGGGGTTCATTTAATAAAGCGCGCGCAATAACAATGCGTTGCTGTTCGCCTCCCGATAACTCATGAGGCATTTTGTATCCTTTATTCTGCATGCCTACCTGGTGGAGCACATCGTCTATCCGATCAAAAATTTCACCTCTTTTCTTCCAGCCGGTAGCTCTTAATGCAAACTCCAGGTTTTTCACGACAGTACGGTCGGTCAAGAGCTGAAAGTCTTGAAATACAATCCCCAGGTTCCTGCGCAAATAAGGTATTTCTTTCCGTTTAATATTTTGCAGATTATATTCCATTAAATAAGCATATCCCTTACTCAATGGCGCCTCGCAATATAAGGATTTCAGCAAACTGCTTTTGCCGGAACCAACCTTACCTATTACATATAAAAACTCCCCATTATGAAGCGTAAGCGAAGCGTCCCGTAAAATAATATTTCCGTCACGGTTTATTTCTATATTATCCAGTTGGAGCAAGACGTCATTTTCCATACATTTATTCTTTATGTCTTCTCATTAATTCGCAAGCCAGGTCTTCTATGCGAAGTCCTTTACTGGCAAGTAACACAATCAGGTGATAAATCATATCGGAAGCTTCATAAATAAAGCCTTCTTCCGTACCATTCGTTGCCTCGATCACTAACTCTACAGCCTCTTCTCCCACTTTCTGAGCCATACGGTTCACTCCTTTTGTAAATAAAGAAGTAGTATATGAACCTTCAGGCATTTCTTGCCTGCGCTGTTCGATAAAGTCTTGGAGATATTTCAGAAACAGAACGTCTTCCTTATTTTGCTCTCCAAAGCAAGTGTCGTTTCCGGTATGACAAACAGGGCCGTTTGGAGCGGCTTTTATCAGTAACGTATCAGTATCGCAGTCTATCAGTATTTGCTTAACCAATAAGAAATTCCCGCTTGTTTCGCCTTTCGTCCACAAACGATTTCTGGTACGGCTAAAAAACGTTACTTTCCCTGTTTCTCTTGTCTGTTGATAAGCTTCTTCATTCATAAAGCCCAGCATCAATACCTTACTCGTTTTATCATCCTGAATAATAGCAGGAATCAATCCTCCCGCTTTGTTGAAATCTAAATTCATCTATTTAATTTCCTTTATATTCGTACATTAACGCCTTCTTTTAACAGATATTGTTTCAAGTCTGTTATCCCTATTTCTCCAAAATGAAAGACGCTGGCTGCCAAAGCTGCATCTGCTTTCCCTAATGTAAACGCATCCCGGAAATGTTCTTTTTCCCCGGCGCCGCCCGAAGCAATAACAGGTATGTGCAATTGATTGGCCAATGCAGCCAAAGCTTCATTGGCATAGCCTGTCTTCACGCCATCATGCGTCATACTTGTAAACAGAATTTCGCCGGCTCCGAGATTTTCAACTTCAGCAGCCCAATCATACAGATATGTATGGGTGGGAATACGCCCTCCGTTCAAATAACAAATCCAATTGTTATTCTCATAATTGGCGTCAATGGCCACTACGCAAACCTGGCTTCCAAAGTTCTTTGCAATTTCCTCTACTAATTGAGGATTACGAAGCGCTGCCGAATTAATAGATACTTTGTCTGCTCCAGCATTAAGTAAACGGTCTACATCTTTTATCTCATTAATTCCCCCTCCCACTGTAAAAGGAATACTTATACAAGCTGCTACTTTGCGCACCAACTCAGTAAAAGTCTTGCGCCCTTCATGCGAAGCTGTAATATCCAAGTATACCAGTTCGTCTGCACCTTCACGACTATATTGAGCCCCTAATTCCACAGGGTCGCCTGCGTTGCGAAAATTCACAAAATTCACCCCTTTTACAGTCGTTTCGTCTTTTATATCCAGACAGGGAATAATTCTTTTTGCCAACATATTGTTAATCGTCATATTTATCCGTAAATCGTATCAATTCTTTCAATTGAATACGTCCTTCATAAATGGCCTTACCAAAAATAACGCCGGGTATTCTTGCTTCTTCCAGCTTCTCAATATCTGCAACCGAGCTTACCCCTCCGCTTGCTATCGCATATAAATATGGAAAAGTCTCTTTTATCGTTTTATATAGATCAATAGCCGGCCCTTCCAGCATACCATCCCGGCCAATATCAGTACTAATAACTTTTGTTATGCCTTTATCATAGTACTCCTGTATAAAAGAAACAATATCTTTCTCTGTAGTCTCTTTCCACCCGCTCACCGCTATTTTGTTATTTCTGACGTCTGCTCCAAGTATAATCTTCTGGTTACCATATTTATTTATCCACAAAGTGAACGTTTCAGGATCTTTTACGGCAATGCTACCCCCCGTAACCATCTGAGCTCCACTTTCAAAGGCTATTACCAAGTCGTTTTCATGCTTGAGTCCTCCGCCAAAATCTATAACAAGCGAAGTATGCGCAGCTATTCTCTCCAGCACACGATAATTAACGATACATCCTTTACGCGCACCATCCAAATCTACTACATGCAACCGACGTAAACCATAATCTTCAAACATTTTGGCTACTTCTAAAGGATCTTCATTATACACTTTCTTTGTACTGTAGTCCCCTTGTGTAAGCCTTACGCACTTTCCGTCGATTAAATCAATAGCCGGAATCAGTTCAATCATACCTCTAGTTATAATCTTAAAAAATTAGCTAATATCTTTTCGCCTACTGCTCCACTCTTCTCTGGATGGAACTGGGTAGCATAATAATTGTCCTTTTGCAGGGCGGCGCTAAATAGTAACGTATACTCTGTAGTAGCGGCAGTATAATTATTTACAGGCACATAATAACTGTGCACAAAATAAACAAACTGTCCTTCTTGTTCTTTAGTAAAAAGCCCCTCTGCAACATTTGATAATGTATTCCAACCCATGTGAGGTACTTTATCTTCGTGTTTTTGAGGAATAAAGCGTTTGACGTCAACATCAAATATATTCAGACATTCTGTTTTCCCTTCTTCCGAGCGCTTGCACATTAACTGCATTCCTAAGCAAATACCCAAAACAGGCTGTCGTAAATCTTTGATTAATAAATCCAGTTTTGTATCTTTCAGATAACTCATGGTAGTACGAGCTTCCCCGACTCCCGGAAAAATCACTTTATCAGCTTTCTGTAAAACTTCAGGTTCTGCCGTAACAACAGAAGAAATTCCCAAACGTTTCAAGGCATAATCAACCGAATAAATATTCCCTGCATTATATTTTATAATGGCAACAACCATCTTTCCTTTTTATAAATGATTAGAATACAAAAGTAACAATTTATCATAATATTTTGCTTAACCTCCCATGAAAAGCATATTCCTCAAAAATATTTATAAAAAGAACTTGCATAATAAAAACTTTCCCCTATCTTTGCACTGCAATTTGAACGAAGATCGCAAAAAAACAACAAAACGGTGTGGTAGTTCAGTTGGTTAGAATACCTGCCTGTCACGCAGGGGGTCGCGGGTTCGAGTCCCGTCCATACCGCAAATAAGACTGAAAACCAGTTAGTTGCAAAATCAACACCCAATTTTACACCCAAAAATGTAAAATTGGGTGTTTTGTTTTTTATCTATGATTTACTTCAATTATAGGATTACACAAGAGCCTCTTCCAACAAAATCTCATTTCCGCTGAACCACCCATTGTCTAACATTGTCTGTTTTATTTTATCTACATCACTTGTATAGGCAACAACAGCTAAACTTTTCATGGCTCTACTGCAAATTACATAGAATAGACGGCGCGTTCTATCTGCGCTTGTTTCTTTTCCTTCTGCAATATTTTCAAAATCTTTTTTACTGTTTTCCTTTGCTCCAAATAATTTTTCATAACTAAACAGGAAACCTCTGGCTTCTTCATCATCAAGAATTGCCAATACTCTATC
>JAIRYL010000045.1 GCA_031267775.1 Tannerellaceae bacterium | reverse complement strand
CGACGATATGGAAGACCGATTTAAAAAACTGGAAACGAAAGTCTGTTTCCGCGAATCGTGCAAGGACAGGATATGAAGCCCGTTTACATCGCATTATCAGTTATCGGACTGGCCGGTATCATTTTGTACCGCAAACAGCTTAAATATGCAGCGCAGGACGCTGTGACAAATGTTATGGGAGGAGATTTAACACGTAATTTCAGCCTGAGCGAATTCCTTCGTTCGGATACTGCCGATCGCCTGAACGCGACGGAACAATATAACCCGCCGGCGGGCGTAGTGCAAAACCTGAAGCATCTGGCCGAAGAGCTGCAAATTATTCGCGACGCCTTCGGCAAATCCATGCCGGTATCATCCGGATACCGCTGCGAGGTGGTCAACAAGGCCGTTGGAGGCGTCAACAGCTCCGCACACCTGGAAGGCCTGGCCGCCGACATCAATATGGGTAGCAAGGCCGGCAACAAGGCGCTCTACGACTTTGTCGCCGAACTGGTCGGACAGGGAAAATATTCTGTCGACCAGCTCATCAACGAAAACAACTATTCCTGGGTACATTTTGGCTACAAGGCAAACCGGAGCAGCTACCGCAATCAAGTCTTTGCAGCTTAGCTTGAATAACCATGAAAAACCTGTTATACAACATATTTTTAACAGTCCTGCTGCTGAGCGGATGCAAATCGCACAGGGTTGAATATGTGCCGGTTGAAAGCATAAGAACGGAGCGCCTGAACAGATACATCCGTGACTTGCAGGCTGTGCATGATTCCGTCTTTATCAGGGAAGCCGGCGATACGGTTTTCATGTATAAGTACAAGACGCTAACAAGCATTACCAGCCGTACCGACACGTTCATACGCATCGATACCATTGCCCTTCCATACCCCGTAACCGAATACAGGGAAGTGCAACGCGAGCTTACCTGGCTCGAAAAGACACAGGTTTACGCCGGCAGAATATTTTTTGCTGCAATTTTCATCGCAATGCTTTGGTTTTCCCTGAAAAAGAAGTATCTTTGACATCATAAATACCGCTTTTGGCTATAGGAGTTCATTCAGCCCCGATGTCAAACAGTATTCAACCCCAATATAAAAAGAACGTTTCTTTTTTCCCTTGTATGGTTTTTTTCTTCTTTTCAAAATTAAAAAGTGTGGAAGAACTTTTTACCCCAAGTGGTTTTTTGTCTGGTAATTGAACTAAAATGTGGAGCGCATTTAAGGTACTGTATAATCAGTTGTTTTGTGGAAGTTAGGTGTTCAAGGAGATGTTTAAAATCGTTTTTATTAAGTCAGGTTTTTACCTGGCTTTTTTTATTTGGATAAAACGATTATCTTTGCGAATGACTAATTAAAAAAAATGGCATGGAAACAATTGTAACTGCACGCATAGACGTATCCAAACCGGCAGGGCGAAAAATAGCCCGCGAACTCGAAAACAAAAAATACGTCGAATTGGAATATCCGATGATTGGAGGTATTTCAGAAAAAAACTCTCATAAAGTAATTTTTGGCAGATTTCTTGATCGATTGAGCGAACATTATAATTATGATATGCATGAAGGAATTGAGCTATGAAAATATACAACATACATTACTCCGATTCAGCTGAAGAGGATTTAAACGAATTATATAATGTAATATGCTATACATATTTAGCGCCAATAACGGCAAATAAATATGTAAAGGGATTGAATGATATTATCAGAGAACTCGAAAAAAATCCCGAAATCTACGCCATTCAGACCCGCCCGTCCTTGCAACAATACGGACAAAATGTCCGGCGCATCAACTACAAGAAAATGGCTATTATCTACACCATACACGGCCATGTTGTTTACATCCACCGCATTGTTGCCGCTTCGCTCATTGCCGGATTGTAACATCTATTCCCCCAATTGTTTCGATTTGTTTATGACATGCTCCAGCGCCCGCTTGTCCGGCGCATGGGTATAGGTTTCTATTTCGTCACTGTTCCGGTGTCCGGTTATCGAGCTGATAAACAGGTTCGAGTGTCCGGCAAGCTTCATGTCCGTGATGCCGGTATCGCGGTACGAATACAGTTTCATGGTTTTAGGAAGCTGTATGGCATCGCGCATCCGCTCCCACGGACGTTCGAGGTGTACCCTGCCGACCGGTTCTTTACCGGGTTTCAGACCAACAGAGATAAGATAGTAATCCGACGGGTATTGTTGCAGGTGCATGTTCTGCAACATGTTTATTAAATGGGGCGGTAGCAGGCACCAGCGCGCATGCTTGTTCTTCGTTTTTGCACCGGTCAGGTAGATGCCGTTATCGCTCAGGTGAATATCCTTCAGTTGCGTTCGGCATATTTCGGACGGCCGCATAAACGAATTGTAGACCAGTCCGCATACCAGTTCCATCGTCGGCATGTGTTTGCGGAAGTAGGCCATGATCCGCTCGCTGCTTTCGGAGGGTATAACAATTCGCTGCTTTTCCTGCTTCGGCTTTGCCTTTATCTTCAGGAACGGATTTTCATTCGTATATCCTTTTTCTATGAACCACGTCCAAACAGTGCGCATAAACATCAGGTAATTATTGTATGTCCTGCCTGACAATTGTTTCTCAAGGTAAATGTAATCAAGGTATTGAACGGCCGCGTTCTTACCGAAATATTCCAGTTCCATCTCAAGCATATTTTTCGGATGCCCCCAATCCGTGAAGATTTTCATCCACGACTTGTATTGCCGGAACGAATCCGGCCGGAAGTTCCCATTCTTAAACTCCATTTCTTTTTCCCGGATGAATAAGGCGAGCGCGTTTTTCAGCGAAACGGTCGTTTTTTCAACGAGAGGCCCGCCCATGGGCGACCATCCTCCGGAAAGTTTACGGTTCAGCTCGTCGCAATATTTTTTGGCATAGCGTCGGCATTGGGCGTCATTGCCCAGTCGTTTACGGATTTTCTCGAAGCGGATGCGCCGTTTCTCCAGGACGCAGGCATAAGGGTTCAACACGCGGTATTCGATTTGCCAGCCCGTCGGCCATTCCTTTAACACGGCCGGTTCGTAGTGTATTACTAGTGCGCGGGTAGATTTTTGAGTGGTACGCATTTTTTTTTTAGCTGAATGAAGATCCGGCTAAAAAATGGTTGCATTTGAATGGTTTCAATCCGGTTGCATTTTTCCAAAAACTAGGCAAAACTATCACCCATTTTTTTGATATACAACTATTTATAGATAAAAAAGTTTAAAGCACATACTTTATCTTCGCGCAACAACCACCCAAGAGAAAGGTAAATAAACAATTCCCGGTAGTTTGTCAATTCGCCGATTTCGATGCTCGACACATCAAAATTGGCAGTTTTTGTTTACTTTTGCGACGGAAAATACATTCGGGAATATGTCACGATTAATAAAATGGAAACCTATTATGGATTTACCAAAAACAAGAGAAGAATTATATGACACATATTATTTGAAAGAAGAACTAATAAATATGTGCAAAAAATACAATTTACCAACAAATGCTTCTAAAGAAGATTTACTGGAGTATATCTGTAATTTTATTGAGAATAAATCTGTGGGAAAAGTAAAATCGAAAAGAAGGATAAATAACAATGATTTTGAACCTCAATTGTATAAAATAATTGAGGTAAATTATCGCAATAATGAAATACACAGGTCATTTTTCAAAAAAGTGATTGGAGAACAATTTAAATTTAATGTGAAATTCATGGAATGGATGGAGGAAAATAAAGGTAAAAAAATTTATAAATAGGCAATAGAAATATATGAAAAAATATTATTGGATAAAAAAAATGGGGGAAAGACAGAAATAGGGAAACAATTTGAGTATAATCAATATACAAGGAGCTTCTTTGAAAATAACCCCCAATTAAGCAGGGAAGATTGTATAAAATGCTGGAATCATAAAAAGAAAAAAATTGGAAACCATAAATACGAAAAAGACGACTTAAAAATATTGAAAAAGTAATAGCATACGTCCGTACATCATACAACAGGTCTGTTTATGCTTCGCAAATTCAGGCTGTTTGCAGTTGCTTTTACAAAAATGAATGAAAAGATTTGAAATATACACCTTTGCAAATGGAATGCTTATTTCAATAAGCATGGAATAAAATCCGCACAATAATTCCCTTTTGTCTATTCCTTACTCGCGATTTCCTACTTCCGAACTCCTATTTTGATTCTCTGAGAGTCGAATTTTCGCTCATTTTAAT
>JAIRYL010000014.1 GCA_031267775.1 Tannerellaceae bacterium | reverse complement strand
ATGTAAGCGAATCAATCAAAACGGCATTTTTTGTATTTAGGATAGAGTCTGTAACTTGTATGGTTAAGGATTTGATTTCCTCCTTTGAGGGAGGGGGATCCTGAAGAATGGTAAGTATGGATCACCTGCAAAATCTTGTGTTTCTTCACAGACCGCAGATCTGCGAGGCTGTATTTATTTTACATGGAAATTTGCTAAACACAAGGTTTTACTGGCGACCCATCGCTTTCCTGTAAGGGTATCAAGTGTTTATGGAATATAGTAGGCGTCCATAAGGTAGAATAGTGTATCATTTTTCCGTATCTGAAAATTATAGCGTAAGACAAAAGGCATAACAATCTCCGGCAGATGAAAAATCAGAAAAGCTTGTTGACGTTAGCCAAACCAATCATCTTGAAAATCATCTAACTCCAAGAGAATAAAGGTAATGACCAAACTGCTTGTCTTCTTCCGAAGGTTCTTCGTAAAAGAAGCGTTTGTAGTCTTTTGTTTTCTCGGTGATTCGCCAGGTTCGTTTATAATTACCGGCGTCTTCATCATCAACAGTTACGCCATTTATAATATATCCGCGTAAAGCTAAGCTGTCAATAACAGATTCTTCTATTTTGGCCAAAAGGTCATCTCTATAACCTTTCCCTTCACTATTAAGAATAAGCTCTTCCAAAGCCTCTCTTACAGTATTGATTTTACCCATTTTGCAATAAAATTGTTAAAATAACCGCAAAATTATAACTTCATATTGATTGGCATCCATTTTTAGTTATCTTTTGCGATGATCAAATAAAATAATTCATATATTACTAATCTCCAATGACACAAAGATATAAAACTAAATCATATTATTTTTACTTTAACAGATTAAAAAAAAATCAAAAACGTTCTTTTTCCCGCCTTGATAAGAGAAACCCCTGCGCGGTTTGGCAAATCCGGCAAGAAAAAGGCTCCCCGTTTCATAAATACAGATTGTACGGTTAAAAAGAAGGCTGTTTCTTTTCGGGAAACAGCCTTCTTTTTAAAATTATAAGATTACGTTTATCTAAGTAAACTTGAGAAATCTGCATTTGTTGCATATTTGGCAAACTCAAGGTCGACGGCAGCTTCTTTTACTATTGCCCTGTCTTTACCGATAGCCGCTTTCAGGTTGTTTACAACGCCGCTGGTATCGTTTGTACGGGCGGCGACAATCGCTTTCAAATAATCGGTAATGGCGTCCTGATTAGCTACGGCGTTCAATGTTTGTAAAGCTTTACTGTAATCCTTAGTCATAATTTGAGCTAAAGCGGCATTGTTACTCTTGATAGAGCCAAATGAGCTGGCAGCTTTTGCATATTCGCCCTGTTGCAGATACAGAACGCCCAGCGCTTCGCTTAATTCAGGCACGCTTGCGGCGCTGCCGAATAATTGTTGAGCCTTTGCATTGTCGCCTTTTGTAAGAGCAATCAAGCCTAAGTTCATGCTGGATTCGCTATTTGCTTTTACGGAATTAGCCTTGTTGAACATTTCTTCGGCTTTAGCCAGGTCGCCCGCTTTGAAACGCATCATGCCGATATTATTCCATGCGCGGTAGTCGCCCGCATATTGCTGACTTGCTTTGGTATAGATCGCTTCTTTTTCAGCGGCATTGTTTGTCAAAGTAGCGGCATAAAGAATTTCTTCTACGTTCAATGCACGCGGGTCGCTTTTTGCCAGCGCGCTGATTTCGTCGTCAGACTTGCCGATGATTTCAACGTTGGCCGTTAAGCGTGAACGGCGCAATTGCGGAAGAATTTCGTCTGCCAGTACGCTGAATACGGAAGAAATATTTTTGATTTCCTGTTCGCGCTGTTCGGCGTCTTTATACATGGAAAGAACACGTAAAACAAGGTCTTTGTCCTGAATAGACGATTTGGATACCAATTCCTGGAATCCGTCCCAGTCCTGAGCCGTATAACGCGCGTCGACAGGTATGTCTATTTTAGCTTTTTTCAATTCCTGTCCCAGATATTTTGTCGTATTGGATTCGCGTTTTTCAGCCAACCCTGTGTTCAGTTTCAAACCGCCGTCGGGCGAAGCGTAAGCCGAAATTTCGACGGCTACATTTTGATTAGGCGCTTCGTTGGCATTTTGAACAAGGCTTTTCCAGTCTTTAATGTCTTGTTTGTTCAGCTCCTGCGAACGAAGTTCGGCTTGCTGGATAAGGAACATGATATTGGCGTCGTAAGCCTCTTTAATGATCCGCTGGAATTTATCGGGAGCTATAGCTGCCGCAGCAGTAGCCGCATCCGCCAATTCGCCGGTAGCGATAACGCCTTCGCCGATTTTAACGTCGGGCAATGAAACTGTTTTAGCCTTGATTTTAGCGTCGAAAGTAAGATACAGTTCGGATTTTTTCATTTCCGGTTTGTAGGTGAAAGACGTTTTCATGGTAACGTTGCCGCCGGCGCTTTGAGAGATAGCCTGGTTATTTCCCTTTACCTTTTCTCCCTGATAGGTGTAAGATGTTCCCCAAGCTTCGCCGCCCGGATAACGAAGTACGGGGGTTACGGTAACTACGGCATTCTTGTTAAACCATTTTGCAGGGAATGTAGCGTTAATGGTTACCGGAACTTTACCTCCAACGGCCTCCAGCGGTTGCGGCTCGGCTTTAATGTACTGTTCGGCCAGGGGCGTAAGCTTCCCCGAACAAGAAGGAAGGAATACAATTGCTGCCAATATACAGAAAGGCAATAAAAACTTTTTGTTCATAATTCGATATAAGTTTAAAATGTTACTATATTATTTATGTGTGTGATTCCTTTGAAATCGAGTTCCCATCATCATCATCAATGATGCAAATCTAACCCATTTTATTCGTTATGAATAAAAAAGAAGCAAGAAATTCTTTCCAATTAATACTTATTAATGATTTTTTCTTCATTTTTTTACGTTTTTCAGTCTTATGATAGAAGAATATGGGATCTTTGAAATAAGAATTATTAAAATAACATTTTTTGATTATAAAAAATGTTATCGCCTTTTATGTTTACGATATAAATACCCGGCTCTATATGCTTCAGCAGAATGGTGGTTTGCGTTTGCGTTAGCGTCGCTTTATACATAAGTTGTCCATTCATTGAATATAAAGCCAAAACAGGCCTTTTTTTATCGTCGGGAAGCAGCACATGAATGCTTTTATTCTTTATGTCGGAAAAAACTTGTATCTGCTGTTTTTCCTGCGGAATATTAGTTGACAAATGGCCGGTATACCGTATAACAGGGTCGATAAATAAAGACGTATTGAATGGCAAAAGAGAGTGGGCCGAAGCTTTTGTCCATTGGCCGTTGCCGACATACCAGGCTGTATTGCGGCTTGTTTTCCCTTTCGGTACGTTATAAACGGCAAAGGAAGAAGGGGCGGGAGATTTTATTTTATATCCGACATAAAAAGCGCCGGAAACCGTTATTTCTTTATCAAAGCGAATAAACGACTCCTGTTGGCGGTTCAGCCATTTTTCCGTATCTATGAAAGAACTGTCAATGATAGACGTCTCTGCATAAACGGGCTTGAAATTGCCCGTATAAAGCGCTGTTTCGGGTTTATCCTTTCCGCTATAAACCGTAACCTCCACCTCTAAGCTGCCCGGGGCGTCTGTTACGGAAGGAGTTACAAAATAAGCGCCATACAGTTTGGCGTCTTCATTCACCATATATTCTTCTGCATATTCCTGCGTGTTCAGCGTATTGACGCCAAAAAGGTTTCCTTCGGCAGGAGAGGGGAGTTTGGCCACTTCAATACTGTCGTGCAGTTTAGTATCATACAGGTTACTCAGGCGACAGGCCGGAGCGTTTTGATAGGGATCTAGCCCGTTTACCGTTTTCTTATTACTGTTTGAGGGGTCTAACCAGTACCTTAGCTGTTCGTTCGTGTTGGAAGAAGATTCCCAAGCCTTAGACAAAGCAAAATAAAAATCGTCCATAGGGATATTGCAGGTAGACATTCCTCCGGACAGGGCGCCTATTACGCGGTTATCGGCGTCGAACAAAGGCGATCCCGACGAGCCTGAGTCCGTGCTTCCGGTTGCCCATTTACTCACATTCCAATGAACGTTTTTGTAAAAATCCGCTTGAGAAATACTAAACGTTTTCATGGATATTTTATCCTCTGAAATATTTATCCGTTTAACGGATGCGCGGGGATGGTGAATCCCGGCATACGGAGCGTTGTCGCCGTTTTCTTCGATACTCCAGCCGGCATAATAAGGGCGATAATAAACAGGGGGCGTTTCCAGTAACGCCAGCAATGCCATATCGTTCTTTTCGTTTACCGCTTTATAGCCGGCAGAAGCTACCGACATTTCTTCTGTTCCGCGCATAACGTTTTTGCAAGTTGGACTTTGATAATTAAAGAAACAAATAATCCTTCCGGCTACCGCTTCATAATCGGGATTCTTAACGGTAAAATTCTTATTCAGGCAATGCGACGCCGTGAGCAGGTAAGGCGTGCCGTTATCCAGCATATTATTTAACAAGACGCCTGTGCAGGTGGATATTCCGTCAATGGTTAGTAACACTACGCTTCGCGCTATTTTATCATACTCCGGGTCGTCCTGAAAACAAACAGGAGAGGGCATGCAATAAAACTCGCTCCTGTCGCCTCCCGGCTCGTATCCGCGCAAATCCCTGAAGCCATGATTTACTTCGCCAACGGTTAATCTGCCCGGAAAAGCTGCATCGGCGGGTTCGTGATACTCTATAATCAGTCTGTCTCCCCGCACGGGAGATACGGGCAAAACACCCAAGTCGGAATTATTGAGGTGGGTAAAAGATCCCAGTATATGCGTCTGTTCGGCGTTATAGAGGAAAACCCGGGCGCCTTCGGGCAGTTCGTACTCTGTAAAGAGTATATTAATAGAAAGAGCGCCCTTTGAATAAATGCCCATTCTCCAAATTTTCGTTCCGTCGGGCAAAGAAAAAGATGCGCCGGAATTACTCCGGCTATACTCCGTTATAAACTTATAGGCAAACCGGTAGCTCTGCCTTAGTTCGTCGTCTTCCGCCGAAGCAAGGCGAAGTTCCTCCTCTATATCAAAAGAGGGCATGGTAACATAGAAATCGGCAGAAGCGCTTTTGGTCTGTACAAAAGGGAGAGGAACGCCGCCGCGGCTTACCTGGGCTTTACCTGAAAACGCAATAACGGTGGTTAATAACAGGTATATCGGTATTGAATATTTCATAAGTAATTAAATAAAATATAACTATGAGGGGGAACAAGATACGATTTTATTTTCACTTCTGCCTTACCGGATTAAAATTTGTTTATCGAAAACATCCATGTTCTATACTTTCATTACGTATTAGGAGGCGTCTGGAAATAAATCATACAAATTTATTGGAACTGTTTTTTG
>JAIRYL010000230.1 GCA_031267775.1 Tannerellaceae bacterium | reverse complement strand
TTACGGTTTAATACATCGTCGGTTTTGCCCATTTCCTTTGCTTTCTTCCACTGCTCCACCGCTTTTTCCTTTTCGCCCGACATATAAAGTACATCGCCATAATGATCTGTCAGTTCAGGGCTTTTTGTTATATCTTTTTCCAAAGCGCTTTCCAGATAGAATTTTGCCAATGTGTAATTGCCTTGTTTAAAAAATATCCAGGCATAGGTATCCAGATAGGTAGAATTATCAGGCTCCTGCTTAATGGTGATAGCGCTCATTCGTTCCGCTTTTTCCAGATCCCTGTTAGATAAAGACAAAAAATAAGCGTAATTGTTTAATACGACAATGTTATTTTCATTAAATTTTAACGCTTCGTCATATACTTCAAACGTTTTATCCAATTGATCCATCTGATAATAAAGATCTCCTATTTGTCCGTAAAAATCAGATTTCAAAGGCGCTTTCTCCAAAGGGATAACGGTTAGTCCTTTCCTGTATGCATCTAATGCTTCCTGATATTGTTTTTCCTGAGAATGAGCTACGCCTAAATAAAAATAATAGTGGGGAATTTCCGGGAATAACGCTATACATTTAGTACATATACGTATTACGTCGGGAATATCCTGGATTTGCAAAGAAAGTTCCAAAAGCCGTTCCCAGGCGGATTCATTTTCCGGTTCCATCTCCGTTACCAGTTGGAATTGGAATTTAGCTTCATCCGTCTTTTTTTGCAGAATCAGTAGCGAGCCATACATAAGCTTTAATTCCGTTTCTTCGGGATGTTGTTCCATGAGCGTTTCAAACAGCAAATTAGCGTTGTCTGTGCCTTGTTGCGTTTGCTGCAAGCGCATAATATAACGCGAAAGAATGTTTACCTTCGTTGCTACGTCTAATTTTTCATTTACAAGCGCGTCGCGTATCTGCGTTTCAGCGGCGGCTTTATCATTGATCGCCTCATAATAATTGGCCATCGACACAAAATAGTAAGGATTGGTCGGGTCTGTCTCATACGCTTTTTGATACGCTTTATAGGCTTTATCCTTATCGTCTCTTTCAAGATATAAATCCCCCAACATAATCGGATAACGGGAATCCATCGGATATTTGGCTGCAAGCTTTTCTACTTCGCCGAAAGCGGCGTCCGGTTGTTTAAGCGTCATGTAGAGCCGGTATTTCTGCATCGAAAAGGCTTCGTTCATCCCCAGTATCGACTCCAAAACATTGTAAGTATCTATAGCCTTGCCAATTTCCCCTTGTTGCGCAAGCGCATCGGCCAGGTAATAATTCAGTTCTGTTTTAGCAGGATATGCTTTTACCAGTTCTTCGTACGCTTCCACCGCCTCGCCATACATGCCCCTGTTACGCAAAAGGGTTG
The DNA here is from genome assembly GCA_031267775.1 of Tannerellaceae bacterium. GTDB lineage: Bacteria > Bacteroidota > Bacteroidia > Bacteroidales > Tannerellaceae > DFXE01. The sequence continues at coordinate 8,022 of JAIRYL010000230.1, read as the reverse complement.
CCAGCGCTATTTTATAAGTAAAGTTGCCGGGACTGTTTGCGGCGGCTCGTTTCAGCATCTCCGTGGCCTTGTCCTGGCGATTCAACTGCATATAGAAAGAAGACAACTCATATAATACGGGGGCGGATACGGAATCAATTGTCAGGCAATGATTAAAAGCTTCAAAAGCGGCGTCGTATTTTTCTGCGTTTTTAAGATTTAGCCCTTCATAAAAGAAATAATCAAACTTCCGTTGATTTTTCCGGCCGTCCGCTTTCATAACGGCCGGATTTGTCAACAATAAAACCGCTAAAAGAATTACGCTTACCAGTTGTCTCATCATAAATTATTCATATAGGTAGATAATTAGCGAGTAATTAAAAAAGGTTTAAAGCTTGCCGGTATGCCCAAAACCGCCGGTTCCCCTTTCGGTTTCGTCTAATACCTCTACCGGTAGCCATTCCGCCCGATCATGCGTAGCTATCACCATCTGGCAAATACGTTCGCCGTCGTTCACCGTAAACGGATCGGCGGAGAGATTTACCAGTATAACGCCTATCTCGCCCCTGTAATCGGCGTCAATCGTACCGGGCGTATTAAGCAACGTAATACCATATTTCAAGGCCAATCCGCTCCTTGGACGCATCTGCGCCTCATATCCTTCAGGTAGCGAAATATAAAGACCCGTAGGTATCAATTTCCGTTCTAAGGGCGTCAATACAACAGGTTCAGACAAATTAGCCCGAATATCCATTCCCGCCGACAGGGGGGTAGCATAAGTCGGCAACGAATGATGAGAAGCGTTAATAATCTTAACTTTCATGATTGCAAATTGCTTTTAAAATGACAAAGGTATATAAAAAACCATGATTCACAACAAAATGCTAAATTCTTCGCGGAGCAAACTTTTCTTGATGGCCGGCTTGATGATTTTTCTGATAAGCTGTTCATCTTCCGGCTAATATAGACTTCGCCGCCCGTCGCCGCCTGAATGCCGTCGCCGGCAGCCTTATTGATATTAAGGAGACGTATGGAAATAAATCATACATTTATTTCCATACGCCTCCTAAGCGGCAACATGATAATGGATGGCTTGGGTAAGAAACGATAAGCAGGCAGCCCTGCCGTCTATTTCTCATGATGCATTTCTTTGGAGTGAATGTTTTATATTTCAAACAAATCGATTACTTTTGTGCGAAATATAAATCATTATGAAGAGAACAAAAACGGCGTTACTACCTCGGCTGACCAGAATACTGGAAGATATGGGCGAGAACATAAAATTGGCTCGATTAAGAAGAAAGCTGACGGCAGAACAAGTAGCCGAACGTGCCGGAATATCCCGTTCCACCCTGTGGCAGGTAGAAAAGGGCTTGTCTGGCGTTTCTTTAGGCGCTTATGCGCAGACGCTGTTTGTATTGGGTTTGGAAAAAGATTTGCAATCTATTGCCAAAGACGACGTTTTAGGAAGGAAATTACAGGACGCCGAATTGTCTGTCGGAAAACGCGCCCCGAAACGAAAATAACAGCCATGAAGTCCGAAACGAAAAAAATATATGTTTATGCAGATTGGGCGGAACTCGAATCCCCTGCCTTGATGGGTATCCTTTCCGTTGAGTACCCAAGGGGAAAAGAAATCTTTTCTTTTGAATATGCAGGAAAATGGCTGAACGCTGATAATACGCGAACATTAGATCCAGACCTTCTACTATACGCCGGCGTTCAATATGTAAGGGATGGAAAAGCAAACTTCGGATTATTTTTAGACTCCTCTCCCGACAGATGGGGACGAATGTTAATGAAACGAAGAGAAGCCTGTCGTGCTAAATCGGAGGGAAGACCCGTCAAGACGCTTCACGAATCGGATTTTATGTTGGGGGTTTATGACTTGCACCGCATGGGGGCGTTACGGTTCAAACTTGATCCGGACGGGGATTTTTTGGATAATAATAAAGATTATGCAGCTCCCCCATGGACTTCCATACGAGAATTAGAGTATGCAAGTCTTGAACTGGAAAAGAAGATGGAGCAGGATAACCCTGATTTATTAAAATGGCTGAATATCCTGATGGCTCCCGGCTCTTCATTGGGTGGAGCCAGGCCTAAGGCCAGCGTACAGCATGCGGATGGGTCTCTTTGGATTGCCAAATTTCCAAGCAGTAATGATGAAACGGATAGTGGCGCATGGGAAATGGTTATAAATGAATTGGCGCAAAAATCGGGAATAACCATGGCCGAAGCCACTATAAAGAGATATAACAGCAAACGCCATACTTATCTGACAAAACGTTTTGACCGGACGATGGAGGGGAAACGCATTCATTTTTCCTCTGCAATGACTTTATTAGGATATACAGACGGAATGGGAGCGGAAGAGGGCGTCGGCTATCTTGAATTGGTTGAATTCATTATTCAGCATGGGGCTAACGTAAAAGAAGATTTGACGGAACTATTCCGGCGGGTTGTATTCTCTATTGCCGTTGGCAATACGGATGACCATTTAAGAAATCACGGTTTTATCCTCACAAAGCAAGGATGGATATTATCTCCGGCATACGACATAAATCCCAATCCATACGGAACAGGATTAAAACTCAACATTTCTGAAGAGGATAATTCATTGGATTTTGATTTAGCGTTAAGCGTTGTTCCCTATTTCAGATTAACAAAACAAGAAGCCGCCGGTATAATTAAAAACATCAAAGGCGTTGTGTCTAAGTGGGAAGAAACCGCCATTCGGTATCAAATTCCTAAATCAGAGCGAGACATGATGAAACCGGCTTTTAAATATTGACATTTTATTCAATGCAAGTCGGATAAAATCAAATGCTGTCATGCCAACCATTTACGGGTCTGTTACTTGTCTATTCCAATGTCGTTTAGTTAAGCTATAACCCTTCCCCATATATGACATAAAAGACGGTAATTCCCTTTATTTTCGTTCGTTTGCTATAAAGAATGGATACCTTTGTCTTTGTTATATCGAGTTTTATGATTATGAGAGAAATAGCAGGAATAAAGTACACAAAAGACGCTACCGGAAAAAAATGATATGTCAGGATTGATTTGGATATGTACGGCGATAATCAACTAATTGAAGATTTTTTAGATTTGTTGGAAATTGAAGCGCACAAGGGAGATGAAACGATAAGCCTTGAGGAATTTAATCGATACATTGATGAAAGACTTAAACAAAATGTATATATAGATAATATGTAAGCCATTGATAATCTAAAGATGTAACCAAAACGATCTTTGCCCGACTTATACCGCTATTTCTTGCACCCTAAACGTTGGGCGAAGCGTTTCAATCCGTTCTCTATTTTTTCCGCCGTTTCTTTGCGCGGAACTTTGTATCCGTTTGCATACTGCCAAAGCTGTTTTTGATTGATCCCGGTTAAATTTTCCATAGCGGGAAGCGTTATAAACTGACTGTAATACTTCACCAGCCCATAATGTCAAAAACTAACGCTATTTCAGGTTACTTTTCAACATGGTGGGAACGTTCTCGTTACATTCCAAAAATAAAGCTACGGCCTCTTTTATGTTATCCTTACTTCGTCTAACGTATTTCCGACCCCGTAAATACTTTTTACATCTTTCGCCCAAGCCTCGCGTTACGCCTGTATGCAGTTCAACTCCTGCAGGCTCGTACCCGGCCCGTCAAAGCGCAACGCAGCAAACCTGTTTATTAAATCATAAACAGGTTCAAGGTTTTGGGGCATTTTTTGCGGTTACGTTTCAGCCTGCGTTGCCGGCTAGATTCTCCATTTATTTCCCTTTACGAAGGATGTAATGGTTATCCTGCTTACATGCAATATACGCGCCATGGCTGAATACGACGTGTTTCCATCCACTAAGAGTTTTATTTCGGCTTCTCTTCCGGTTAATTTCTTTTTAGACGACTTCTTACCTTTAGGACGGCCTAATACAACTCCTTCCGCTTTTTTTCGCGCCAGGGCGTCTTTGGTTCGTTGAGAAATCAACTTCCGTTCTATTTCGGCAGATAGCCCAAAAGCAAAAGCCAATACTTTGGAATGAATATCATTCCCTAACTGATAATTGTCTTTAATAGTCCACACTTGTATGTTGTTTTGCATACAATAGTTTAAAATAGACATGATCATTAATAAATTTCTCCCCAACCGGGATAACTCGGAACAGATTAAGACGTCTTCCTTTTTAAGCTTTTTTAGCAGTTTTCCTAACTTTCGTTCTTCAACTTCTTTATTGCCGGATATGGTCTCTTCTATCCATTTGTCAATCACAATCGCATGAGACTTGCAATACCGATCAATCTCATATCGCTGGTTTTCTACTGTTTGTTTATCCGAACTAACGCGGATGTAGGCATAAATCATCGTATTTAAAATTTAATTTTATATAATCTTCGCAAAAGTAAAAAATACTCCTTTCAAACAAAAGCCTTCTCCGGATAAATCCGAAGAAGGCTTAAATTCTTTTATAATACAGTGAAAAATTATACTGACGAATCAGGTCTATTCAGCTATCATTATTTAACGATTGCTTTAACGGCCGCTTCACCGTCTACAGCTACTACTACGATACCCTTAGGTAAGGCAATGGTAACATTGTCGGAAGAAATTATCCGGGCAGCAACTGTTTGGCCTAAGATATTGCTGATAGCAACTTTCTTTCCGCCGGCATTCAGGATCGTAACAGCGCCTGTTTCACCAATAACCTGTACCGAAGATACAACTGGAGCAGCTTCGTTTCCTACCGCGCCATCTTCTTTACCTAACAATACATCGAAGATTTCAGCGCCATTTTGTTGAGCTTCAACAACATTGATGTTATTGCTTAATACAGGCACGCCATTTTGAATCTTCAGCCATCTACCCCATACAGGAGCAATTTCTGCATCTGCATAAGTTAAATCTTCATTTTGGTTAAAAGATGCTTCCCGTTGTGACTCAATCAGGAAACGTCTGTCGTTAGCCGGATCAACCAAACGGAACTGGAATACCATGCTCTTACCATTTCTATTCAGATTAGCAGCAGGAACATTCGCTTTCCACACTGGCGCTGCACCTGACCAGTCATAGTTCCAGCTATCTTGATACCATCTTGGATCATAATGCGTATTTTCTCCCAAGTAGTGTTTGTCAACGGCAGGGATATTCCAGAAGAATGTAGAGTCAATATCAGTCGTTCTTACTTGTCCGCGTATTACGTAAAATGTATCTCCCATGTGAATACCGTCAACAAATGCCAAACGCGTTGTTTTTTCAGCGCCATAAACAAATTTTCCTTGATAGTCTGCATTATGAATGGCGTAGGGGGCATATGACGGATTTGGATCATAAATACCTGTAGAATCTTGAGCGTTGAATACCCAGAAACCTCTGGTAAAGCCAGGCCTGTATGTTGTATCAATTTTACTAACATTAGCATCAATCAACTCGCCTTGTGAATTCCATGTGGAATCTCTATAGATTTTAAATATCGTATCACCGTCTACAATTTCCGGATGAATAGCCAGCATATATTGAGGCATAGGAGTTTCTCCGCGTACATACGCTGTATCTACATAGAACGTATAACTGAAGTTATCACCTCTTTCTTCAAATTGGTTTATGTTATATAAGCCCAAGAAACTGATAGACTTATCCTTGATATCCTGACGATAGTCGTTTTCCGTAGTTTTAGGATAATCGTTACCAACGCCTTTTGGAGAATTTTCAAACAAGAATTCATTACCTAAGTTGTTATACTTGGTAAACTTCAACCATACGGGAGCATTCTTATCGTCGCCATAAGGTTCAACAACCGGTTTCTTACCATATTCTGCGCCATCGAATCTTCTGTATAAAGGTTCGGAGTATTTAGTAACAGCAAAGGCAGAAGTTCTTGTTTCGTCGGGAGACTGTTTGTAAGCCCACAAGCTATTATCGTCAATACCAACTTTAACAAAGTTTGTATAAAATTGCGTAGTCACATGAAGATCTCTACCATTTACCAGGTCTAACAGAGCATAATAATCCGTATTATTCTTCGTATTATTCGTTTTCAGATAGAAAATACCATACACATTCCAAGTACCATAAGTAGGAAAGGAACGCTGCATATAAGAAGATACAGCATATCTGTCTTCTTTGTCTACTGTGATATATCTGTTATCTGTAGCCGCGCCAATTAAGCCTGATCCGCTTGGGATACGTATACCATAACGAACCCTTTTCAGTTGTACCAAATCCTTAACCGCATCCGTTTGATATCCGTATTCTTCAACGTCTATGGCTGCTGCGTCATTAATATTTCCCCAAGTATTAATCAAATCTAATTTGAACATTGATTTGTTACCACTAACAACTAATGAAGAGTCTTTGTCCGATTTAACGCTTAAATAATCATCATCTTTGTATTTATGCAGGTAATTAAATTCGTACGTAAACGTTTTTGCGGTTAGTGAATCAATATAGAAATAACCTAATGTCTCATTTTCTTTAATTGTCTTAGCCAAAGGAGTTCCAAAGCTCGCTGCATTTAACGAAACAGATAATACAGGGAAAGATATAGATCCTGTTCCTCCAGGGTGACATCCTGATAAATTAACGCTCGTGTTCTTGTCGGTATATAATTGAACAGACCCTATAGAGGCTACCCTGGGAAATTCACGGTTTGTAATTTTAACAGGAGCTGTGGTTGTATTAGTTGTCCGCGTTTTTTCTACTACCCATTGATAAGCCGGAATTTGTTTAGGATCAACATTGTCTTGCAGACTGATCCACTGAGGAACGGTATCGCTGTTATCATAGAATGTATAGATAGGAACTGCCAGATACTGAAGACCTGCATCCGTTTTTCTACTGATTAAATACAAATCATTGCCTAATGAAGTGAAATTAGGAGAAGAAGCAGAGCAAGAACCCAGTTTGAATAAAATCTGCGTATTAACCGGCGCTGTGCCTATTGTAACAATACGAACTTCGTCAGCAACCGAAAGATCTTGAAGCTTAACGCGCAGCGAGTCCTGATCCGTTCTCACATAAGCGGAAGCAGCCCATCTTGCGCTTTCCGCCGCATCCGGATTCTTCATATAAGCTTCTGCAACACGGATGTCTAATTGGTCATTGGTGAAATTATACTGAACAAAGAAGTCGTATTGACCACGAATACTTGTATGTCCTCCTACCGGCTGTTCAATATCCGTTTCGTCAATATCTCCCCATGCAAAGGCCAGGAATTTCACGCCGGAAGCATTTGTCCAGGCTGTATCTACGCGCAGGTACAGGCCGTCGGCTCTCTTAAAGTTTAATGCGCCGGAATTAAAAGTTGAATTTTCTGCTTTCAAAGCAAAATCAGTCCATGGATTCAATATCTTGGTATTGTTACGATCCTTGTTGAACACAAGTTTAATTGAATCGTTCTGTTCTGTCTGGAATCTTGTATTATACTCATCAGCAGTCAGGTTTTGTGCTGCCGGTTTCATAACCGTAAATAACAATATATCAGCGCCTGCATAATTTCCGTCAGCAGTAGCTGCTCTTTTTACCACGCCAACCTTGTTAGTACTTCCATCATACGTAAGAACTAATACGGTATCTGCATTATAATACGTGGTTAAAGGGCGTTCAGCCTGAAGGCTTTTTGCATAAGTGGAAGAAAACTTCCAACCTTTATTTTCGCCTTGTCCGATGTCGATAAGTCCTTCATCCGTAAAATGGCTGAAGTTTACGGCTAATTCTCCGCCAACAGCTCTATTTACAAAGTCAAATCGGGGATTAGCTCCTTCTTCCTCTGCTTTTACAGAAATACACCAAAGCGCATTACCTGTTTTTTCTCCAGCAGCACTGCCATAACCCGTATAGGGTTTTATTGACAAGACCCCGTCTTTGTCAACAAACACTACCAGTGGCGTAGTTGTTCCTTGAAGAACTGCCGACAATTGATACATGCCTTTTTGATCATCCGCATTTAGCCTGGTAGCCGCAGTCCCAACCGTCAATGCATTAGCAGTTCCAAACGACGTTACCAGCAAAAAAGCGCTGGCAATCAAAGTAAAAAACTTTTTGTTCATAA
>JAIRYL010000216.1 GCA_031267775.1 Tannerellaceae bacterium | reverse complement strand
GAATAATTACGTATGAAGATGGATAAACAAATAAAGGCGCTTTCAAAAAATAAGAACTATACTGCCGTTGACGTCGGCAGTTTCAGTGATTTACAAAACTATTCCTATATTCATCCAATAAATGGGAAAACAGTTACGGGAAAAGTATTTCTTAAAGAACCGACGGAATCTACGGGTACGGAAATTTCTATTTCTACAATACCGCCAAATAAAGAACTGGGATATTTTCATATCCATACCCATGATGAAGAGACATATATTATACTTAAAGGTTCAGGTTATTATCAGGTAGACGACGATTGCTTTCCGATAAAACAGGGAAGCATAATAAGAGTTGCTCCCCAAGGCATAAGAAGTTTATGCAATACATCCGGTGAAGAAATGGTATATCTCTGTATACAGAGCAAAGAAAACTCTTTGAAAGAATATTCTACCGGCGACGGACGGCGGGTAGAACGCAAAAAATTATGGTAGAGGCTGTCTCAAAAGTATTTTTAAGGCTGTTTTATTAGGATACCTTCCGGAATTGATTTCAACTATTCAATTCTAATTCTACAGAACGAATAAGCTACTTTTGAGACAGCCTCCGTAGTGCATTAAATAATGTCTTTTTCCATTTTATGTAAAGCTGACTTTTTTATGAACAATAGGATATATCTGTTTTTTCTTTTCACTTTTTGTATTTGCGGGCATATCTACCCACAATCAAAATCGAAAGCAGATTATAATTACCTATTGTATTTGCCAAAGGATTATTTTGAACAAACGAAGGATTATCCTCTTTTAATATATCTTCATGGGGGATCGCATAAGGGAAATGATTTAAATAAGTTGAAAGAGTATGGATTGCCTTATGTAGTGGATCAGGGAAATGATTTCGATTTTATTATAGTATCGCCTCAATGTCCTGATGATAAATATTGGTCGTCAGAAGATTGGTTTGAACCATTATATGCAAAAATACTGGCTGAATACCGGATTGACAGGAATAAAGTTTATCTTACAGGCATAAGTATGGGAGGATATGGCACATTTATAGTTGCAATGGATTATCCTGATAAATTTGCCGCTATAGCGCCCTTGTGCGGAGGTTGTAACGATAGTGACACAACCCGTATTTGTAACCTGAAAGATATTCCGATATGGGCGTTTCATGGTACTGATGATGATTTAATACCTATCTCTGAAACAGAACGAATTGTAAATGCATTAGATGGATGTAATGGGAAAATTGAGTTCACAAAATTAGAAGGCGAAGGACACGGACTACAATTCCTTTATGAAAAATGTCCCCAAATGTATGTATGGATGCTCAAGCAAAGCCGGTTAGATAAGCCATAAAGACAAGTTTCCGATTATGACTGAATTTTATCAAAAAATCAGGCTTTTACGTCAAAAACAAAAGAGCCTGCTTTTTATAGCAGGCCCTTTTCTTTATGTAGCGAGAGCGAGGATTGAACTCGCGACCTCATGATTATGAATCATGCGCTCTAACCTGCTGAGCTATCTCGCCAATACCGTCTTTTTTTTCAGACAGCGCAAAAGTATGGGTTATTTTTATCCTGTGCAACTCTTTTGTGAAAAAAATAGAGGCTTGAACAGGGCGGATTCCGAAGCAATTCGGCGTAAAAATAATTTTATATATATAAAGTTATATGCGATTCGATTCTTTTACATATCTTAGGGCAAATTTAATGGATTGAGGGATGAAGAAAGAGAAGTATCATATTGAATACGTTTTTGACGTCGTTTCGCGAAGAAGTTTATGGAATCATCTCACTACGCCGCCGGGACTTGCTTTGTGGTTTGCTGAAGACATATCTATCAACGATAATAAGTATATTTTTAAGTGGGATAAACAGGAAGAAGAGGCTGAAGTCGTATTTATGAAGCCCGAAACAAGCGTTCGTTTCCGTTGGGTTGACGGCGACGCCTCTACTTATTTTGAGTTCCATATCCATACAATAGAATTAACCGGCGACACGGCGCTTGAAATAACCGACTTTGCCGAGCCTGAAGAAAAACAGGATGCAATTGAATTATGGGATTCCCAAATTATTGAATTAAAGCGGACATTAGGTATTTGATGCCGTTTTTTTCACTATTTTTGCCCCTTCAATAGACCGGGAATGCTGAAAATTAAGCGACTCTATACTTTTATGCTGCAAACGTTTCTGCCGTTATTCATCATGACTTTCGGCATTTGTTTGTTCATTGTACTTATGCAGTTTATCTGGAGGTATATAGACGATATGGTGGGTAAGGGGTTTGATATGCTGGTATTGGGCGAAATGTTCCTGTATGCCGCCTTGTCGCTGGTTCCTATGGCGCTGCCTCTTACCATTCTGCTGGCTTCCCTCATGACTTTTGGTAATTTAGGCGAACGGTTGGAGTTGCTTGCCATGAAATCGGCAGGCGTTTCTCTTATTCATATCATGAAGCCGTTGATTATTTTTATTGCCTTTGTCAGTATTGGGGCGTTCTTTTTCCAGAATAACATTATGCCTGTCGTACGGGTTAAATTGTATTCTTTGCTTTACTCCATGCGTCAGAAATCGCCTGAATTAGATATTCCCGAAGGCGTTTTCTATTCGGAAATCACCGGGTACAACGTATATGTACGAGATAAAAGCGATAAGAGCGGCCTGCTGAAAGATTTAATGATTTACGACTATTCGAATGGCTTTACAAATGCCCGCGTGTTTGTAGCCGATTCGGGACGGTTAAAAATGTCGTCGGATAAATTATTCCTTATATTAACGTTATACAGCGGCGAATCGTTCGAGAATTTTGGAACGCAATCCGGTTCTGCGCAAAGCAAGCAGGCCGTTCCGTACAGGAGAGAGATTTTTCAGAGCAAAGAATTGTTTATCGAGTTTGACGCGAATTTTAACCGGACAGACGAAGCTCTCTTTCAAAACAATTATATCGGTAAAGATCTGAAAAATTTGCAAGTATCCATTGATTCCATGTTGATTCGTCTGGATAGCATAAAAGAAGCAAATGCGGATAACGTATATACGGCTTCGTACAAAAAAAATTTTCCGGGAACTCCTCAAAGGGGAACTTCCATGCTTGCCAAAGAAGGAAAAACAAATTTACAGGCCGATACGCTGATATTTAAGTTTGACAGTTTGTATCAGGCGCAACCCGCCAACAATCAAATGTCCATGCTTACGCGAACGAAGTCTTCACTCGAATATTTAAAATCGGATTACTTCTTTAAAGCTGCCATTATTGGCGACGAATCATTAAAGATGAGGCGTCATTTTACCGAATGGCATAATATATTTACTATTTCTTTTGCCTGCCTGGTATTCTTCTTTATCGGAGCGCCTTTGGGGGCTATCATTCGGAAAGGGGGACTGGGTACGCCGGTTGTTATATCTGTTATTTTGTTTATTTTTTATTATGTAATCAATAATATTGGTTTCAAGATGGCGCGCGACGGCTTTTGGCCTGCCTGGCAAGGGATGTGGCTAAGTTCGGCGGTATTAACGCCTTTAGGGATATTCCTTACCTATAAAGCCGTTAATGATTCTGTTATTTTGAATGCCGATACGTATATGAATGCCTTGAAAAATATCATAGGCAAACGTTCTACGCGAAAGGTAGAGAAGAAAGAAGTTATCATTTACAGCCCCGACTATCAACGTTTGATTCCGCGCCTTGCTAATTTAACGGCTGACTGTAATGATTATCTAAACAAACACAAGCGTTGGATTAATTATTTTACCTATTGGAAAGTAGGCGGAAAAGATCCTGCGGCCGAGCAATTAGCTTTAAGGATGGAAGATATTGTAGA
>JAIRYL010000121.1 GCA_031267775.1 Tannerellaceae bacterium | reverse complement strand
TGGAAAAAAATCTTTGAGTCCGGGCGACAAATCTTTGAGTCCGGGCGACAAATCTATGAGTAGATTTGGCGTAAAATCGCCTGAAAACCTCCCGCAGGGAAGCGTCCGAATCAAAAACATACGTATTAATTAACTCATTATAAGGGATATAATACGTTCCGGGGGAAGGAGGCCGGTTTTGGCAAATAGGACTTTCCGCCATCCTTCAGCCTGAAAATACGCGCATACCCCGCGATGCATGCATTTTCAGGCTTTGCTTTGCAAAAAATACGCGGAAAATACGCCGAAAATTTGCGGCGCGGAGAATAATGAATATATTTATCGCACGAATTGCGTAAAATAAAGACGAAAACGTATGTATATATATCAAACAAAGGATTGGCCGGATTTTACGTGGAATAGCCATAAACTGCTGCCCATACTGGCTAATGTAAGGCATTTACAGGGACGCCTGCTGGGGCGGATGGAAAATGCAGGCTTCAGGTTAAAAGACGAAGCCGTACTTTCCATGTTGACGCTGGATGTGTTGAAATCAACAGAGATAGAAGGAGAACTGCTGAACAAAGACCAGGTACGTTCATCCATTGCGCGCAGGTTGGGGTTGGAGGTTTCCGGCCTGGTCGATTCTCCCCGAAATGTCGATGGCGTTGTAGAAATGATGCTCGACGCTACGCAGAACCGCACGCTTCCGCTTACGCCGGAGCGATTGTTCGGGTGGCATGCCGCGCTTTTCCCTGCAGGATACGGCGGAATGCACAAAATAGAGGCCGGTAAATACCGCAGTGGAGATATGCAGGTTGTTTCAGGCGCGATGGGTAAAGAAAAAGTCCATTATGAAGCGCCCGAGGCCAACCGGATGGAAGTTCACAGCGCTTTTATAGCATGTCGAATCAGATACTTGTTGAACGCAAAAAATATTACGAGGCGCTGGAAAAAGCGCAGCATGGCACAAATGATATAACCGGTTGGCTGCTTTGGTTTTTATCCTGCCTCGAAAACGCCTTGATAAACAGCGTCGACGTGCTGGATTCCGTTTTAACCAAAGCCCGATTCCGGGAAAAGCATGCCGGAACGCCTCTGAATGATCGCCAGCGGTTGATGCTAAACAAACTGTTAGACGGATTTAAGGGTAAACTTACGTCTTCAAAATGGGCTAAAATAACCAGGCGCTCGCAGGATACGGCAATCCGGGATATACAAGACCTTGTAAACAAAGGAATTTTGCAAAAGGAGGCGCAAGGTGGAAGAAGTACGAATTATGAACGGACTGAATAGAAGAACAGGCGGCAAAAAAAATATCCGCTCGTTTCCTGCATAAACAGAGCGAATAAAGAACAAACGAATCGGAAAAGCCGTAATTTAGCGGCAAAGAATCTTTTAAACCTGTAAAGTCGAGCGTATGAAATATAGAATGATGCTACTCCTGGCCGGGATGATGGCGCTAACCGGATGCGACGGAAGGCCGAAAACTGAAAATCGACGGGCCGGCCAACTTGCCGGCGTTGTGTCCAAACCGGATTCCAAACCGGCCGTGCATGTGTATATTGAAAATTCGGGCAGTATGGACGGATATGCAGGCAGGGATAAAACGGATTTTAAAACGTCGGTTTATACTTATTTGAGCGATATAAAAATTGCCGACGTTACCGACTCCTTGAACCTGTTTTATATAAACGGCGAGATCATTCCGCATAGCCCCGACGTTTCCGATTTCATAGAGAAATTAAATCCGGCTACCTTCAGGCTAAGGGGAGGCGACAGGGGGGCTACCAACATTTCCAGGCTGATACATACCCTGCTGCAAGAAACGCTGGAGAATAAAACGGCGATACTTGTATCCGATTTTATTTTTTCGCCCGGAAAAGGAAAAAACGCCGAAGCGTACCTGATTAATCAGCAGATAGGCATTAAAATGAATATGGCCGAAGCGCTCAAAACCAGAGACCTGGCCGTAATTGTTTATCAACTGTCTTCCGAATTTAACGGAACGTATTACAACCGCGAAGACAGGCCGACGCTGATAGACGGCCGGCGTCCTTTTTACATTTGGATTATGGGGGATGCGAAACAGGTGGGCGAACTCCGGAAAAAAATACCCGTTTCGTCGTTCAAAGGGAGCGGGGTGGAGCATACCTTTACAATGGTGCGCGGCAATCAAACGGTAGATTATGCCATTCGTCCCGGAACCGGAAAATTCAGCCTGGACAGGCAGAGCCCCAAAAATAAAATAACGCATGCCGGAAAAGATCATCGCGGCAAGCTCTCGTTTGCCGTTAACGTTAATTTTTCCGCCTTGCTTTTAGACGACGACTATTTGAAAAACCCGGACAATTACGAACTCAGCGACAAGGATTATCAGTTGCATATAACCGATGCGCCCGGTGGAGCGCATGGGTATACGCATTCGTTAAACTTTTCGTCGCAACAAATCAAGCCCTCGCGCCTGTCGGTCAAACTAAAAACCGGCGTCCCCCAGTGGGTAGAGCAAATAAACGACGAAGAGGGGTTGGATATTCATGCAGAGGGCGCAATGGGTAAAACCTATGGAATTAGTTATTTGATAAATGGCATTTACGAGGCGTTTACGCTAAAGCAAGACTTTTATACGGAAATAAAAATAAGCATAAACTAAGTGAGGTAAAACATGAAAGACCTGTTCGGAATTATTTATTGTTTGTTCGATAGCCTGTTCGGACAAAACCTGGCTGATTATCTCTGGGGATACGACTGCAACATGCAAAGTTTCAGCAATACCAATGTCTTTAACCGCATCGGGCTGCTAACGCTCCTGCTCTCTTTTGTAATAGTATTTAGTTACTACTATCTTATTAACCATCCGCGGTTTAACCGCTGGTGGAGCTGGCTTGTCATGCTTGGCGTAACCGGCGCTACAGGCTTGTTTTTGGGCTATGGATGGACGGTGGCAGACTTCCACAAGGGTCTTATGGGCGATTGCCTGCTCTATCTGCGCGACGCGAATGGCGAAATTACATCCAGCCTTATCCGTGAATCCGATTGCTGGATGTTTGGCGTGGTCAATGGTATCCTGTCCATTGGATTTTTCATCCTCTTTTCGCTGGCAATCAATATCGGAGGCCGGCTTATCCCGCGTTTGGCCAGCCGAAACTGCAAGTATTCGCCTTTTTAAAATTCATAACGGATGAGCAAACTATATATATTTGGAATAGGAGGCACAGGGGCCAGAGTGATAAAAGCGCTAACCATGCTGCTGGCCTCAGGCGTTGCGTGCGGAGTAGATACCATTGTGCCGGTTATTATAGACCGCGACATGTCGAACAAAGACTTGTCCAGAACAAAACGCTTGATTGATAATTATATCGAAGTAAATAAAATAGCCGATACCCGGGAGCGGAATAAATTTTTCAAAACAAACATACGGCTACTCAATCATGAACTTTGCCTCCAACTGATGGATAATACGCAAAAGTTTGAAGATTTTACAGGCAAAAGCAGTATGAGCAGAGAAAATCAGGCTTTGATGGAGATGTTGTTTTCAAAAGAAACGCTAAAGATGGATATGACGGCCGGTTTTCAGGGCAATCCCAATATCGGCAGCGTGGTATTGAATCAATTTGAAAACAGCGACGTGTTTAAAGCGTTTGCCCAAGACTTTAAAGAAGGCGACCGGATTTTTATAATCAGTTCCATTTTTGGAGGCACAGGCGCCAGCGGATTCCCTCTTTTAAGAAAGATACTGCACACGCACAACGTAAAAGATCCGGCCGGAAGGGTATTAGACAATTGGGGACTGATCAACGGCGCGCCGGTTGGAGCCGTTTCCGTTTTGCCTTATTTTACGGTGGGTTCGGCGCGCGACGACAGTTTGGTTCAGTCCGATACCTTTATCGATAAGTCTAAGGCCGCCTTGTCGTACTATAAGACGGAAGATAAAAAAATAGATACATTATATTATATTGCCGACAAACATACCAGCGCATACGAGCATAACAAGGGGGGAGACGCGCAAAGAAACAACGCTCATCTGGTAGAATTGGCCGCCGCGCTGGCTATACTGGACTTTGTCGATCCTGAAAAAACGGCTGAAAATATCCGCCGCGACGAGCAGGGAAAAATCAGGCGCACCACGTACAAGGAATTTGGTATCCGTTCCAACGCTCCGGAAATCAATTTTGAAAATCTGGCGGACAAAACCAAAGCGGCGCTGGTAAATCCTCTTTCGCGCTTTTTATTGTTTCGCAATTACATGAAGTTTGTTTTCCACAAGCAGCATCGCCGCCAGCCTTACGCGCATAAACTGTTTACCGGCCATTTCCGCGCAACAGACGTTATTCAAAAGCTGGAAGCCGTGCAAGACCAGTATTATGAATGGTTGCAGGAGATGGAAAAGCAAACGCACAGATTCGCCCCCTTTAATCTTACCTCGCGCGACGCGCTGGATTTTGTAAAAGGCGCGATACGGTATCAGAAAAAAAGCTGGTATTATAGAAACTGGCAAGCCGTAGACAATGAACTGAATAAACAGACAGAAAAAATAAACCGGTCGCTGGAAAACGAAAAGAAGTTTATAGAACTGTTTTTCCGCGCGACAGAAGCGCTCATCCAATATAAAGACAAACCTCATGACAGATAAAGATACAACGTTCGTGTTTCGTTTGCAAAGCGAAACAAAAGAACAGCATGATTTGCAAAACACCCTCCAGCACTGGGACGAATCGCGCATGTATGACGATAAGCAGATATCGGCTATAGAAAGCTCAAATAAAGAATCGTTTAACCAGCCTACGTCTATTCCCTCGCCCTTTGCCCGGATTGCGCTGGCAAAAACGGCGTTTGCCGAAGTGGCCGAATCCGGCGATTTTGCGCTCAAAGCGTATCAAAAAATCGTATCCGATACGCTGGATGTAGCGGAAATTTTCTTTACATGGGATAAATGGAGAGAAAAAATAGAAATCCTCCGATGGAACAAAACGGAAGATTTGAAAAAACTCGAAGCCGGGCATAAGCAGCTCTATCAAACCCTGCAAACGTTTCTGGCGAGCGACGTGGCCTGCAACCTGGATAGAATGGAATCTATCTATATGCTGAAGTACAAACCTACCGGCGAAATAATAGGAGCTACCTCGCCATGCACGCTCTTTTTCAGCTCGGCTAACGAGCTGAAACATGTAGATATCCAGCTCAACAACGCCTATAAAGCGTTCGACGAGCATATCGTTCCGTTGGCAAAGCGAAGCTGGGCGTTTCAAAAATATCTGTATACCTGGATGTATGCCAACAATGAAAACAGGGCTACGCCGGGAAGGGCGGCCAGTTCCATCTTCCATGAATTTCAAAAATACCTCGAACAGCAAAAGCTTGTTACAGGAAGAATCGAAGAAATAGACGCCCTCTCTCCTAATTCCGATACAATCCTGCAGAGCCACTATAAGCTGTTGCGGGCGCCGGATGTAGAGGTTTTGGGCAAGAGCCTGTATCAAAACAAGGAGGCGACCATCCAATACGTAACCGCCGACGATTTGCTGGAAGATTGTATACTGAGGCTGCCTTATGAAATTAAAAAAGAGAGCTTCTTCGACGGTAATTTGCAGGAAAACAGTAAACAGACGTATCTGATACCGGTTAAAGACGCCTTCTTCAGGCATTATACCCTCCACGACTTGAAGAAATACCTGAAGATCAATCATGCCGGGAATGTTGCGGAAGTTGAGTTGAGGATAAATGGTTCAACCTGCAAAAAGACGTATAAAAAAACGTTGAATCAGGTGATTGATTTGAATTTCGACTGCGCGGTTTTTCCCAATGTGAAATTTGAAGACGACAGTCAGGCCTGCTATCGCTTTGGCCTGGCTTGCGATTTCAGGGAAAAGGATAAGTATAGCGCCGAATTTGTAAAGCTCAACGCTGCGATAGACGATTCTAAAAAGCGTTTTTCCGTTCGGAACGAAACGCACGTAAACAACTATCAGTTGAAAAATTACGCCCTGGACGGCTCAACCTTCGACTATATCCGGATAAACTATAAAGAGGCCAAAGGCCTTCTTATTCCTGCCATGGAAGTAAAAGCCGGCGAACGGGAATTTACCTTTGCCGTTGATTTTGGCACAACCAACACGCATATTGAGTATAAAACGGGAAAAGACGCCGGCGTCGCTTCATTCCATATAACGAAAGGGCAAATTGACGAAAAACAGGTTCATTGCCTGCATGGGGGCGAAGATTATCTGAAAGAGGTGTTCGACGAAGAATATATCCCCGCCTATACCGACGGGGAATTTAGATACCCCATGCGTTCGGCTCTTTCTTTTGGAGAGAAAACCAACTGGAGCGACGTTTATCCGTTTGAAAAAGCAAGCATAGATGGATTGTACGAGAAACGCTTAGGCTATGATTACAATCAAACGATAACCGATTTAAAATGGTCGGACGACGCCGACAACCAAAAACAGGTAAAGGCGTACATCGAGTCGCTCATGTATTTGCTCCGGAACAAAGTGGTTATCGGAAACGGGCGTCTGGCGAAAACAAAAATACGCTGGTTCTATCCCGTCAGTATGGAAAGGGGAAGGTATAAAAATCTGGCCGGCGCATGGAGCGACGCGTATAAAAAGTATTTTGGAGGCGACCCAACAAACATCATCCCCATAACCGAATCGGTTGCGCCGTTTGAATATTATGTGAGAGACCGCAATTCTACTAATTTGGTAACCATAGACATTGGCGGCGGAACAACGGATATCGTTATTTCGGCTACGGGGAAGGTAGACTTTATCACCTCGTTCCGGTTTGCGGCAAATGCTATCTTTGGCGACGGCTATGCGGAAACAAACCGGGTAAAGAACGGCATAATAAGGCAATTCTCGGAGGTCATAAAGAATAGCCTGAAAACGAAAATCAATGAGAACGACGATTTATTTCGCATTTTTGACGAGATGTATACTAATAAATCGTCTGCCGATACGGCCTCTTTCTTATTCTCGCTCAAACAGAACAAAAAAGTGAAACAGGCGGGCGCGAATCTGGCCGAAAATGCCAACCTGGAGAAGCAGCTACTGATGGATACCACTCAAAAAATCACATTCATCTTTTTCTATTCGGCCATTATCTATCATCTGGCGAGATTAATGAAGATAAAAAAACTGCAAATACCCGACAAAATCGTATTCAGCGGAAACGGTTCCAGGGTGATACGGTTCTTTGCCGACGACGATGAAACAGTGAAAAATTACACGGAATTGATTTTCAGAAAAATATACGGAAGCAATGATCCCTTGAACGGCATAGATATAATTCTCAACAGAGACAATCCCAAAGAAGCCACATGCAAGGGAGGTTTCTATGTAGACGAGCCGGAATCTTTTGGCGATATCTATAAAAAGAAAGTAGTGTTGCACAGTAATGGCACGGACGCCGTTTTTCAGCGATGCGGGTATATGATGGATGAAATAAACGATTCGGATACCTACAAGGCAATCAACGAAGAGTATATCCGGAATACGGCAGGCGAAGCTGCGGATTTTATACGTTTTGTATGGGAGCTTTTGCCTTTCTTTAACCAGGCGGGGTATAAACTGAACCGAAACTCGATTGAAATTGCAAAAAAAGTCTGTTTTAATAAATTAGATATTTACGCAATGAATGGCTGGCGACTGAAAAGGAGCGAGGTAGCCGACGACGAGGGTATGGAAGAAACCTTCTTTTTCTATCCTTTAGTGGGCATGCTCAAAGAGTTGAGCGACGCCATTTGCGATAATAATCTTCCAAAAATCAACCGGAGATAACGCATCATGAAGAAAACAGGGTTACTGATAGCCGCGTTCTTTTTGTGTATGGCGCAAAGTTTCGCGCAGGGAACAGTTGGCCAAGCGGATACTGCCGCTGTGCGGCAGCATACCGTACCGAATCAGTCCGCAACGCAAAACCAGTTGAAGTGGGAATGGATTGCTTTAGGCATACCGGCTTTGCTGGCGATGGGTTTCAGTGTAAGCTTACTCTTAATTTATAAAATCAGGGGGCGCACGTTTATTATAAACACAGTGCTGAACAGCAAACGGATTAACGAAAAATTTGCTTCCGGATCGGCTGCCCGGACGGCAAACAGCGCCGGATATTATAATTTGACGGACAGGGATATAAATCATATTGTAGACAAAGCGCTGGAATGTATACGCTTACATGAAGAAGAAAAGAAACGGGCAGACGTTCAATCGTATATCCCTCGGCAAACGGTTGTTAAGTATCTCAAGGGAAAATCCGGCAAACTGTTTGGCCGGGCGGAATATACGCCGGAAGACAGCTTCTTTAGAATGGCAAATGAATCTGGCGATACGGCGGATTTTGAATTTTTTGGAAACGAGGAGGAAGCGATTGCCAAACGGGTTTTTCATGCCGATATTTGTCAGATCGCTTCCGGAAACTATCAAAGCGCCCATGCCGTAAAAATGAATAAGCCGGGCAAAATAAAAAAAACAGGGGAACACTGGGAAGTTATAGAACCCATTTCGATAACCTTACTTTAGAACGGTATGTACGATATTATACTGACGCCGGTTATTGTTGGCCTTATTATTATGGGGCAAGTCGGCCTGTTTTTATCCACTCGAAAGAAAATAAAAACCTTTCACGCTATTTTCCCCCCGGATGATAAGCGCTTTGAACTTGAAATGGCCGACGGGGATAAAATAAGGATAGTAAATCATCATCCTGCAAATGCCGTTTTGACGGATATAATGGATTCAATAAACAAATACCTCGAAAAGAATAAAGGAGCCGTGAGCGATTTTTACTTGATGAAGGATATTGTAGACCGGAATTGCGACCGTATAGAAGAAGATATTCATACCCAAATACCCATGCCTCTCTATTTAGGTTTGGCCGGAACAATGTTTGGCATTCTTATCGGCATTGGCTTCCTGGTTTGGACGGGAAGTTTGGATGAATTACTCAATCCGTCTTCTGCCGCAACAGACGCGAATGGCATAACCGGACTCTTTGAAGGCGTTGCCTTAGCCATGATAACCAGTATAGCCGGTATCTTTTTAACCGCCGGAGGCTCTTATTTTGCCAAGGAAGTAAAAAGGCATGTAGAAAAAAGAAAAAACGCTTTCTTAAGCTGGATGCAAGCGGAACTGCTGCCCAAGCTTTCAAGCGACGCCACAGCGGCCCTGGAAAAAATGGCGCGAAACTTAACCGGTTTCAATCATACCTTTTCCGAAAATACGCGCGAATTAAAAACGACGCTTCAGGCCGTAAATGAATCGTGCCAAAATCAGGCCGAATTAATGCAATCTATTAATAAGCTGAAAATAAAGAGCATCGCAACGGCTAATATCGAGGTATATGAAAAACTTAAAAATTGCACGGATGAGATTGGCCTGTTTTCGGCATATCTGCAAAGCGCAAACAGATATATAGCAGAAATCAATGCCTTGCATCAAAAATTAGACGATTACGAAAGGCGTACGCAAATAATTGAGAGCGCCGGCCGGTTTTTTGATAAAAACGAGAAATGGCTGTCTGAAAATCTCGACGGCATGAATCTGGAAACAAGGAATGCCCTGCAACGATTTAATGAAATGATGACAGACTCTTTAAAGAAAATACAAGAATCGCTCGACGGGCAATTCCTGTCGTTTACTGATTCTGTCCATGCTCAACAAAGGCTGTTGGAACAGTTCTTTAAAAGCCAGGACGAAATAGCGAGGGGAAAGGCGCGGGAAATAAGCGTGCTGGCGGATGAAATAAAAAATCTGGCAGATGTAAAAATCAGCATGGAAAAGCTGGTATACGCCACCCATCTTCAATATCAAAAAACAGGCAATCTGACAAATGCGATACAGCGCCTGGCCGAAATAAAAACAGGGAAACAAACGGCGCCGCAAATATCGTACCGCTTGAAATGCGTGGTTGTAACGGCCTGTATTTTACTCTCGGCAACATGCCTTTCTATTCTTATCCCGATGATGGGAAAATGGGCGTTAAACCTGATTAACCGGTTTCTCTAATGTCGAAAGTAAAAAAAGAATCGTTCTTCTGGACCAGTTATTCCGATTTGATGACCAGCTTGTTTTTTGTCATGCTGGTTTTGTTTGTTCTAACCATCGTGATACTAAATAAACGCATGGTTCAGTTAAACGAACAAAAAGATCAGGTAGCCCGTGCGGAAAGAATAGCGCAGGAGCAAATAGACAAAATAAAAGAAATAGAACAGGCTACAAAAGACATAGACCCGACGTATTTTATATACAATGAAACCTACAAAAAGCATATTTTAAATATACCTGTAAACTTCCCGCGCGGCATATCTACCATACATTCCATAGACCTCCCCACGCGGCAAAAACTGATTGAAGCCGGAAAAGCCATCCAGCGCCTGATTCATGAAAAAACAAAAGAATACGGCATACAGTATCTGCTGGTAATAGAAGGGCAAGCCTCAAAAGATACCTACGCAAAAAACTATGAACTAAGCTATGAACGCGCATTAAACCTTCGCGCTTTTTGGAATAAGGAAGGCCTGGATTTTGGAAGAAATTGCGAAGTTTTAATCTCCGGAACAGGCGTCGGAGGAGTCATGCGAGAGCCGGAAGAAGAAAAAAACCAGCGGTTCTTAATACATATAATCCCGAAACCGGGCGTCATTGAAGCAGGTAAAAAAAGCGAACCCGGTTAAATTTATACCGCGCGCAGTATAGATAACGTTAATCAAACAGTAGTTGGCCGCATCGTTGACAGCCATCCCAAAGAAAATCTCCTCGTACTCCGGCCTGCTTTACTGTGGGATTTGTTTGATGATATTCCCTAATTCTTCCATAGAGATAACCTCTTTTTCCCCTTCCGGGGAAAGAAGAGGCAGTTGGGTTAAGTTCCGGAAAAAGGCGTCTTCGTAAAATGATTCCAAAAGCCTTCTTGTATATGAAATATGCAGGGGATTTTCGCCGGTTTTAAGAAATTCAACAGCATATAAAGTATAAGCAAATAATCCACGCTGGCGCATGGCGTCGTTTTCATACTCGGATTGGTTATTTGCCGAATAGATTGTAGCGATATGCCTTACCAGATCCATTCGTTTTGGATTAGACTTCCATACGGTATAGTAAAAATTTGCCGCTTCGTTATAACGCCGGTCTTTTTGATAGATTTCCACCTTGGATAAGGTTAACTGATTCAGCAGAAAAGGAGATGGCTTCATGTTTTCTTCCGCTTTATCTAAAAAAACATAAGCTTGTTTTATGTCGTGCATTTTACTGAAGGCGGCGGCAAGCATTACGCAAATCTCGGCCGAAGCCGTATCTTTTTCATACGCGGCGGCTAAGGGTTCAATGGTTCGGAAGTATTGACCGGCATAGTAGCGCGAAATACCTCCGTACTTTAAGGTAAGATACGAAGAATCTCCTTTAGCCATCAGCAAAGAATACAAGGTATCGGCTTCGGCATATTTTTTATTCATATAAAGAGCCATGCCTTTGCTTTGTTCTAATGCACGGTTGCAGGGATTGTAATAAAGCGCCGTATCGCATACGGCTAACGCTTTGCCTGTAAAATCGCCATTGGCGCTAAGCATACTGTTGACAAGCACATTTCCCAGCGCCGCGTTCTCTTTATTCAAGCCATAAGCCAGGGAATAACATTGTATGGCGGCAGGCGGGTTTTCAAGTCGCGCATAACAGTCGCCTTCATTTTTCGGCAGAGTTACATTTTCGGCGTCTAAAATATAGTTTAGCGCTGAAAACAAACGCGCGGATGATGAAAGAAAATAACCGGAAAAATGAAAAAAACCAAACAGGAAAACAAAAAAACCGTGCAGGCGATGAAAACAAACAAACAGGAAAGCAAACCAGCCAAACGGGAAGAAAAAAAAAACGCGCAGGCGATGGAAACAGACATACGGGAGGGTTTTTTCATTGCCTGTTTGGTTTCGGCCGATTTTTACGCAAATGAACCGGCGGCGTCTTGTTTTTTGCCCCGTCGCCGCTTATTTTACGTCCCTGCATGCCATCCGTCAAATTTCAGGGATATGTACGCCTGTTAAAAAAGAGCCGCCGCT
>JAIRYL010000134.1 GCA_031267775.1 Tannerellaceae bacterium | reverse complement strand
TTTCTCCCGCAATCAGTAAGAAAGCGAGGACGAAGATATGGGAAGCCATTCAGAACTGGAACTCCAATCACTGGGTTCCGGAAAGGACATACGGCTACCGCATTCATGGCGGCAGAATTTCTGCATCAGGAGTACGGAGACAAATCGCTCTGGATAAGCACCGCCGATTACGGAATGGCGACACTCGTCGGCGTGTCGAGAGTTTACCGCAATCGACACTGGGTCAGTGATGTTGTTGCGGGTGCAGGCGTCGGTATACTCTCTACAAAAATCATTTATTGGCTCTACCCTTCCATTAACCCTGTTCCCGCAAATACAGGGGGCTTACTTTTGAAAATCAAAAATAGGATGCCTCATTATCTGTAATTTAAAAATGAAAAATAATCACTCCTATATTTTACCGGACAGTAATGAATTTTTATTTGAGATATATGATCCGGCCTCTTCGCAAAAGTATCCGGATGGAACAAATAGGGGAATTGACAGACTTTATAGAGCGGAAGACTTGACGAAATCTTCGGAAATATGGTGGAAGTATGCGATTGTTGTTCATCCACAGACACAACTCCGAAAAGGTGAAAAATCTTCTTTCAACATGGAGAATATACCTAATCAAAAAGGACGGTAATGTACTTCCATTCGGATAAAAATGCACTTCATTTTCGCCACCGGTAAGGTGTAAAACAGCGATGTTTTTTGGGAACTGCCGATCGCTGTCGAAACGATGCCAACCGTCAGGATGTGTACGGCACGACGGGTATGCTAAAAGACGTCCATTTTATTCTTTATAGTGGTTGCTCCTATCAGGCGATCGTAGCGGGTTCCCATCGGACGGTAATAAACATAAATACTATATTCGTTTTCTGTTTGATAGTTGTTTCCTTCCATTACGCCAGACTGTCCCTGGTTTGTCCCGTTTTCAATGAAGACGTATTGATAGTTGTAACTGCCCTGTTTGAGCAGGATGGATTTTTCGTATTGGTTTGTTTCAAAATTATAACCCATTTTACTTTTCTCATCCAATGCATTGTTCAGCAAGTTGCCATGAAGATGGATTGCGCCATTTAAAAAAGGGTCGCATGCTACCGTAAAATGAACGATATAATAATCGGCTTCCGTATCGGGGTCGCTACAACTGCTGCAACGGATAAAATAACGCCCGTTCTGATCCTGGTCGTATAGATATGAATCTCTGCTGCGCGGCCTGTCGGTCATTAACTCTACATTATAAAAGGGATTATGAAATTCTATGTTGGCAACGCCCATACCATTATATTTATTAGTTAAAAACTCTATCCTCCGGTATTCGTTACCCGCTTCAAATATCAGGTCGCGATTATTATTATAAATTAATTGATCTTTCAGGATTGTGGTGGGTTTCAGATTGGTAACCGCATTATCTCTCCGGTTGTTCTGATATGCATATATTTTTAAATCGGTTTGAGGATACGCAATAGCTACGCCGGCATGGTTAATTGTGAAGTTCAGTTGTTGATGTTCGCGGTTAAAGTCCGTCATTGTGTTTCCTGTTATTCCGGCCGAAAGCGTTACCAGAGGTTCCACTATTGAAAAGCAAGCCGTAAAGAGTATTTTATCCGGCTCATTTTCCTTATATATGCATACGGCATAATTACCGGATGTTTTGAACTGTACGTCGTCGTTTGGAAGCTGTAATATGTAATTGGTATATTGAGTCGTCGTATTGATCGATGCGGCAAAATCGTCTATTGTCAAACCCTGGAAGCCATTCATATACTCGATGGGAGTAAGGGCAGATTGAACCCAGTCGGCGTCGCAATGTACAATTGAATACGCAAACCTATTATAGTTATGTCCGGTAGCGTCGAAATTTATTTCTATCCGCTCGTCGCCGTCGAAACTTATAACCGGCTCGGACATTATCGCGCCGGCCACTTTTACCTGTAACGTATAAATCTGATTCGTATTGACCCTTGTATCATATTTTACTTGAGCAAATGCGTAAGAAGAAATACCCGTTATCCAAAACAAACAAATCCAAAACCGTTTCATTTTCTTTATTATTTCGCGTACAAAAATATGGAATTTTTTCCGTATTAATTTCAGTCATCTATTCTAAACGAATAAAATAATATGTACTTTTGCGCTAAATTTACAAAAACAATTTTAGTTGGTCATGGCAAATGTGATAAAGATTAAAAAAGGTTTAGACATTAATCTGAAAGGCAAGGCTTCCGACGTACTGTTAACCGGCAGGAAGAGCGATAGTTATGCTATTGTACCTGACAGTTATAACGGTATTATCCCCAAAGTTACGGCAAAAGTAGGGGATAGGGTTAGAGCCGGCTCTGTTTTAATGACAGATAAAAACCGTCCGGAAATCAAATTTGTTTCGCCTGTTAGCGGCGAAGTAACCGCCGTTAATCGCGGAGAGAAACGCAAAGTTCTTAGTATTGTTGTAAAACCGGACGCTGAACTTGACTATATCGAGTTTGGAAAAAAGGATGTTTCTTCGTTAAAAGCGGAAGAAATTAAAGAGGCTATCCTTGAAGCCGGTATATGGCCGTTTATCAAACAACGTCCGTATGATATTGTAGCATCACCTTCGGATATACCGCGCGACATTTTTGTTTCTACTTTTTACTCTGCTCCATTAGCTCCTAATTTTGAGTATATTGTAAAAGGGCAGGAGGACGATTTTCAAACAGGATTAGATGCGCTTGCCAAACTGACGCCCGGCAAAGTATATGTAGGCGTAAAAAAAGATTCTTCATTTCAGGTAGCCGGCGCCGAAGTTGTTGAAATTGAAGGCCCTCATCCGGCAGGTAATGCGGGCGTATTGATTAATCATATCAAACCGGTAAATAAAGGCGAAACCGTTTGGACTATAAACCCGGACGACGTGCTGCTTATCGGCAGGCTGTTTAATAAAGGTATAGCCGATTTTAGCAGGCTAGTTGTTATTACCGGCTCCGAAACAACTGAAAGGGGATACATCCGAACGATTGCAGGCTGTACGATTAAAAGCCTTGTGGACGGAAAAATATTCGACGGTTCGGAGCATATCCGTATCATCAGCGGAAATGTTTTATCGGGTCATAAAGCGAATAAGGAAGATTATCTTTATGCCTATGACAACCAGATTACCGTTATACCGGAAGGCGACGAAGTAAGCGAATTTCTCGGATGGGCTATACCCGGTTTCGGGAAGTATAGCGTGAGCCATACGTACTTAACGTGGCTAACAGGCAAAAATAAAGAATATGTAATAGACGCCCGCATCCGAGGAAGCAAACGCGCCATGATCATGTCTAACGAATACGATAAGGTATTCCCTATGGATATTCTTCCAGAATATCTGCTTAAAGCTATCATTGCCTTTGACATAGACAAAATGGAAAATCTGGGGATTTACGAGGTAGCTCCCGAAGATTTCGCTTTATGCGAATTTGTAGATACGTCGAAAATCGAGATACAAAAAATTGTACGTAACGGCTTGAACCTGTTGTACAAAGAAATGAATTAATAACATTAAAATATAATACATTGAAAGCGTTAAGGAATTATCTCAACAAGATTAAGCCTAACTTTGAGGAAGGCGGCAAGCTGTCGATGTTCCGTTCTGTATTTGACGGTTTTGAAACATTTTTATTTGTTCCGAATACCACGTCGAAATCAGGCGTACATATACACGACAGTATAGATTCAAAGCGTGTCATGACTCTTGTGATTATAGCTTTGATACCGGCTTTGTTATTTGGAATGTATAACACCGGATATCAACATAACCTGGCTATCGGCGCGGATCCGGGCTTTTGGATGACTTTTCTTTTTGGTTTTTTGGCGGTACTGCCTAAGATCATCATTTCGTATGGAGTGGGGTTGGGAATTGAATTTGTAGTAGCCCAATGGAAAAAAGAGGAAATACAAGAAGGTTTCCTTGTATCGGGTATGTTGATACCTATGATTGTTCCCATCGATACCCCTTTATGGATGATAGCTGTGGCTACTGCATTTGCCGTAGTCTTCGCTAAAGAAGTATTTGGCGGCACCGGATATAATATATTTAACGTAGCCCTGGTGACGCGCGCTTTTCTTTTCTTTGCTTATCCGGCAGCTATGTCGGGCGATCAGGTATTTGTTCGTACAGCGGATACGTTTGGTATCGGCGGCGGGCAGGTGGTAGACGCTTTTTCAGGCGCCACGCCCTTAGGGCAAATTGGTATTGCCGGCAAAGAACTGATAGGTTCGTTTCAAGCCGTAGACGTATTAGGTAATCCGCTTACTACGCTTGAAATGTTTATCGGACTCATACCGGGTTCTATTGCCGAAACATCGGTACCGGCTATTCTTATCGGCGCCGTTATTCTTATTTTTACGGGAGTGGCCAGTTGGAAAACAATGTCGTCATGCTTTATAGGCGGCGCCGTGATGGCTGCTCTCTTTAATCTTGCAGGGACGACAGTGGTGATGACCATATCGCCGATAGACCACTTATTTTTAGGAGGCTTTGCTTTCGGCGCCGTCTTTATGGCTACCGACCCGGTAACTTCTGCTCGTACGGAAACAGGTAAATATATCTATGGTTTCCTTGTCGGCGCTATGGCGATTCTTATTCGCGCATTAAACCCGGGGTATCCCGAAGGTATGATGCTGGCTATCCTGTTGATGAATGTATTCGCCCCGTTAATAGACTATTACGTTGTAGAAAGTAATATTTCGCGCCGTTTAAAAAGAGCTGTTAAATAAATATATAAATACGTACAGAATATGAATAGAGATAGTAACAGTTATACTATAATATATGCTTCTGTGATGGTGGTACTGGTAGCTGTGGTACTGGCATTCACTTCGCAGTCTTTGAGAACCTATCAAAAGACAAATGAAGACAATGACAAAAGGCAGCAAATACTGCGTTCGATCCATGTGCAGGCTACTCCTAATGAAGCAAAAACAAAATACGACGCGTTAATTAAGGATGCGTACCTTGTAAACGATACAGGCGAAAAGCTGGAGGGCGACGCTTTTGCCGCCGATGTAGCCAAATCTTTTGCTGCACATGAATATCCCGTATTTATAGCGACTGTAGACGGCGCTACCAAATACATTATGGCTATGCAAGGCTCAGGCCTCTGGGGCGCCTTGTGGGGATATATCGCATTGGACGACGATAAAAATACGGTGTTTGGGGCAGACTTTAGCCATGCCGGCGAAACGCCCGGATTAGGCGCTGAAATAGCGACCGAATCATTCGGGAACGAATTTTCCGGAAAAAAAATATTCCAGCAGGGCGAATTTAAATCTATCGCCATCGTAAAGCCGGGTAAGAGCGCTATCGGGCAAGATTATGTGGATGGCATTTCCGGCGGTACGATTACCAGTCAAGGCGTCGATAAAATGATTTTCGACAGTTTGAGCGGTTATGTTAGTTTTTTAACTTCTAAAAACCAATAAAAATGGGATTATTATCAAGTAAAAATAAAGAAATATTGGTTGGTCCGTTAAGCAAAAACAATCCGGTAATTGTACAGATGTTGGGTATTTGTTCGGCTTTAGCGGTAACGTCCAAACTGGAGCCATCCATCGTTATGGGACTCTCGGTAACTGCCGTAGTAGCGTTTGCCAACGTAATTATATCGCTCTTGCGCCATACGATACCTAACCGTATCCGTATTATCGTGCAGCTTGTGGTTTGCGCCGCATTGGTAACGATCATTAGCGAAGTGTTAAAAGCTTTTGCTTACGACGTAAATAAACAGCTTTCCGTTTTTGTGGGCTTAATTATTACCAACTGTATCCTGATGGGCCGCCTTGAAGCCTTTGCCTTGGGAAATGGCCCGTGGGAATCGTTCCTCGACGGGATTGGAAACGGTTTGGGCTATGGAATCATTCTGGTAATCGTAGGTTTCTTCCGCGAGTTGTTAGGTTCGGGCACCCTGCTGGGAATCCAGGTAGTTCCGCAAGTTTTTTACGATTTCGGTTATGTCAATAATGGTTTGATGATACTTCCGCCGATGGCGCTGATAGTTGTGGCAGTTATTATCTGGGTACATCGCTCCAGGAATAAAGACCTTCAGGAAAATTAACGCTAACGATTAAACAATTAATAATAGAATGGAAGAATTATTAAGCACGTTTGTGCGGTCTATTTTTGTAGAAAACATGATTTTCGCCTACTACTTGGGTATGTGTTCGTTTCTTGCCGTTTCCAAAAATGTAAAGACTGCGTTAGGATTAGGTATGGCGGTAACGTTTATTCTTGTCTGTACGTTACCCATCAATTATATGCTTGAAAACTATGTACTGAAAGAAGGCGCATTAAGCTGGTTGGGCGCTCCGTTTGCCGAAGTAAACCTCAGCTTCCTGTCCTTGCTTATCTTTATAGCTATTATCGCCTCGTTCACTCAATTAGTGGAAATGGTAGTTGAGAAGTATGCGCCAGCCTTATATGCTTCATTAGGTATATTTCTGCCCTTAATAGCCGTGAACTGCGCCATATTGGGAGGATCTTTGTTTATGCAGCAAAAAGCTCTTGCCAACGTAGGCGTTGCTACCGTTTACGGATTAGGTTCCGGCATAGGCTGGCTATTAGCTATTGTAGGTATGGCCGCTATTCGTGAGAAGCTGGCCTATTCGGATATTCCCAAATCGCTGAAAGGGCTTGGTATTACATTTATAATTACCGGCTTGATGGGGATAGGCTTCATGTGCTTCTCAGGTTTAAAAATCTAAGTATTAACGCATAAAAGTATAAAAATGATTATATTAATGTCAAACGGACTAACAATAGCGACGGGAGCCATCCTGTTTTTACTCATAGCCTTGATTCTTGTTGGCGCATTATTGTTCGCTAAAGCCAAATTGATTCCGTCCGGTCATGTAAAAATGGTTGTCAATGGCGAGAAGGAGTTTGAAGTTCCGATGGGAGGAACGGTTATCAGTTCGCTTCAAAGTAACGGTATTTTCCTGTCATCCGCTTGCGGCGGGAGCGGCAGTTGCGGACAATGCCGTTGCCAGGTAGCCGAAGGCGGCGGTACGATTCTTCCTACCGAAACGGGTTTCTTCAATCGTAAACAAATAAAGGATAATTGGCGTTTGGGATGCCAGGTTAAAATAAAAGAAGACGTCAAAATACAGGTGCCGGAAGAAGTATTCGGCGTAAAAGAGTGGAAGTGTACGGTTGTTTCCAACCGTAATGTGGCTTCTTTCATCAAAGAATTTACGGTAAGGCTACCGGAAGGCGAAGCGATGAACTTCCGGCCGGGCAGTTATGCGCAAATTAAGATTCCCGCATATAATTTGAAGTTTACAGGCTTTGAAATAGAAGACCGTTTCAAACCGGAATGGGATAAGTTCAAAATGTGGGATTTGGCTTGTAAGAACGACGAAGAAACCGTTCGCGCTTATTCCATGGCCAACTATCCTGCCGAAGGTAATATTATTACGTTGAACGTGCGTATTGCCACTCCTCCGTTCGACAGGAACAAAGGCGGCTGGATGGATGTGAAACCGGGTATCGGTTCGTCTTTCATTTTCAACCTGAAACCGGGCGACGAGGTTACCATGTCCGGCCCTTACGGAGATTTCCATATTCTTGACACAAAGCGTGAAATGTTATATATTGGCGGCGGCGCCGGTATGGCTCCCTTGCGCGCGCATTTGCTGCATTTATTTAAGACATTGAAGGTAACCGACCGTAAGATATCTTACTGGTATGGCGCTCGTTCAAAAGCCGAAATATTCTACGAAGAAGATTTTCGCGCTATTGAAAAAGAATTTCCAAACTTTACCTTCAATATAGCCTTATCCGAACCGCGTCCGGAGGATAACTGGACAGGTTATGCAGGTTTTATTCATCAGGTGATCCATGCTAATTATCTGGTAGATCACGATGCGCCGGAAGATATTGAATATTATATGTGCGGCCCAGGTCCCATGGCCAATGCGGTAAAAGGTATGCTGGATAACTTAGGCGTCCCGCCGGAAATGTTACTGTTTGACGACTTTGGATAAGTATCGACTATAACTTAGG
This sequence comes from Tannerellaceae bacterium, assembly GCA_031267775.1. GTDB lineage: Bacteria > Bacteroidota > Bacteroidia > Bacteroidales > Tannerellaceae > DFXE01. Next base: position 5,739 of record JAIRYL010000134.1, on the reverse strand, counting down.
CGCTGTTCGGAAATAAGTCATCCATTTATGGCGCTGTTTTCCGCAATTCTTCAGCCTGAAAATACTTACATACCCTGGTATGCGCGCATTTTCAGGCTTTGTTTGGTAAAAAATATCTTCAATAAATTCGGATGGTTTATTTTCGAACAGAGCCTTGCGATAAAGCCCAAAGGTGTAGAATTACAAATAAATTCTACGCCTTTTCATATTTTTCATGCAATATATTGCAGCGTTCCTCGTTAATAAAGCATCTTTGTTAACGTAGTTATCAAACTAAGCAGTCATGAAACCTCTTATTCTATCATTTTTTTCAGTAATACTCGGTTATTCTTTTTTCTTTAACAAGGAAAGAGAATCGGAACAGCCTGTTGCTCCCGCCATGCAAGAAAACGCCGTATACGATGTCCACCCTGCTTTGGAACAAACAGATTCTATGCTCATCTTAAAAAATAAAATTGCTTTTATTGCTTATCCACAATAAGCAGTACGCACACAAGAAAATTACGCTCGTTTCATACGATAAAAAGGTATTGCGCAGTTTATCCCAAATCTGCACTGCCTTTTCTTCCGGGCGCTTTTCTGCCTGCAATTCCTCGCAAATAGCATACGCCTGATTAAAGATTTCAAGCGGCTGACGTTTAAGTTTGTGCCTGCCGTTCTTTGGGCTGCAGGCTGAAAATTTACTATCTTTGCCTCCCAAGTAACAAAAACGCCAAACGATATGGATTATATTACCCAATCTCACATACTGAATTTGATACGCAAGGAGGTAATTCCGGCTATTGGATGCACCGAGCCGGTTGCGGTGGCGCTTGCCGCCGCTAAAGCTGCCGAGACGCTGGGCGCGCAGCCTCGGAAGATTGAAGCGTATCTTAGCGCCAATGTATTGAAAAATGCCATGGGCGTGGGGATACCCGGTACGGGGATGGCCGGATTGCCTATCGCTATTGCGCTTGGCGCGCTGATCGGTAAATCCGCGTATGGGCTGGAAGTTTTGCGAGACCTTACGCCGGAGGCTCTTGCAAAGGGAAAATGTATCGTCGATACGAAATGTATCCATATAGCGCTGAAAGATCATGTGGATAAACTGTATATAGAGGTGGCCGCTTTTTCGGGAAACGACCAGGCCCGCATTATCATCGAGCAGGAGCATACCAACATTGTTTATGTGGAGAAGAACGGGGACGTATGGGAAGACGCCCGTTTGTCCTGCACGGAGAGCGTGAAGGAAGGCGGCGAGGCGGAGGCGGTGAAACTGTCGTACGGCCTGGTACACGAATTTGCCACGACAATGCCTGCGGAAGAAATCCGCTTTATTCTGAAAACGGCCGAACTGAACAGAAAGGCGTATGAAACTTCCATGAACGGAAGGTACGGGCATGCGGTGGGTAAAACAATCAGCGGCGAAACCGGTAAAAAGTATATGGGCGATACGCCGTATACGCGTATGCTGGCGATGACTTCGGCCGCATGCGACGCCCGTATGGACGGCGCTTTGATTCCGGTGATGACTAATTCGGGAAGCGGAAACCAGGGGATTGCGGCTACGCTTCCGGTACTTTCGTTTGCCCAAGACATGGGATGCGACGAGGAGCAACTGATACGGGCGCTGACGCTCAGCCATCTGACCGTTATTTATATCAAGCAAAGTTTGGGACGCCTGGCGGCTTTATGCGGATGCGTGGCGGCCGCTACCGGAGCCAGTTGCGGCATTGCCTGCCTGATGGGTGGAGACAAGACGCAAATATCGTACGCCATTAAGAATATGATAGGCAATATTACCGGCATGATATGCGACGGGGCCAAACCCAGTTGTTCGATGAAGGTGGCAAGCGGAGTCTCTACCGCGATGCTGTCGGCTATGATGGCGATGGAGAACAAAGTGGTTACGCCGGTTGAAGGGATTATAGACGAGGATGTAGACCAATCCATTGCCAACCTGACGGCCATTGGCTCCAAAGGAATGGAATCGACCGACAGGCTGGTATTGAATATTATGACGGGGAAAACCCTTTAGTTCACGCTCGGACAGACGTATATCTCTGTATTCGTAGCTTTGAAAGCGGGATCGCCCATGTCTTTTATCTCCCCGATATGTACTTTCAGATGTTCTGTTTCCATGTGTTTGAGGTGTTCGCCTTTATTTTTCCAGGTTTCCACAATCATAAATTCCGTGCTGTCTACATACGACTGGTACATGCCGTAGTCTACGCAACCCGGCTCTTGCAGAGTGCCCGCTTTGCACTTCTCAAAAGATTCTTTAAACGCCGATACCTGTTCGGGTTTTACCTTGCGGGTAAGGTTCATTACTAACGTCATGGAAGCTTTGTCGGCTTCGCACGATTCTGTTTTCTGGCTTGGAGCGCAGCAGCCCTGAAGCATCAGCAGGCAGCAGGCAAAGCTTGTAAGAATGTTTTTCATGATAAAATAAATTTGATGTTGTTATTGAGTAATAAAACTTGGTTGTCGTTTGTAACGGTCGGCCCTCTTTACCACGTCTCTTACAAAGTTAAACGTTTCGGTTCCCCTAAGGTAGCCATGCTTTACAACCGGGTCGTTATAGTATGCCGGTTCTCGTTTAAGCAGGATAAATTCGGCTACGTTGTCTTCCCATACGGCGGGGTTTCTGCCGTATTTTTCGGCCAGGCGCTGCGCGTCGCGTATGTGGCCTATACCGGCATTGTAAGAAGCCAAGGTAAACTTGATTACCTCCGCATGATCGGGAATATGCTCAAATCCTTTTCGGAAACGGCGCAATACTTCCACGCCGGTTCTTACGCTTGTGGCCGGACTGGAAAGATCGCCGGGAGTTACGCCCAGCCTGCGAGCCGTTCCAGGCATGACGCCCATTAATCCCCGCGCGCCGGATCGCGAAACAACGGCAGGCTTAAAGCGCGATTCCTGGTAGGCCAGCGAAGCCAGTATCTCCCAGTCCCAGCCAAGCGCGCCGGCATATTTTTTAAACAAGAGGTCGTAAGGAGAAATGTGGCGGCTCTTTAGTTCAGACAGGCTAATCCGGGCTTTCATCCCCTCCAGGGCCATCCCCTTTTCGCGGTTGCAGCATCCGGTAAAGAGCAGGAAGGCGAGAAAGGCGGCGAGGAGCTTTCTTCCGCTATTTTCTGGTAAGCAAGGCCACATTTTCTACGTGATGCGTATGTGGAAACATGTCCACCGGTTGAATTTTTTTTACGGTATAGCTGGCACAGAGAAGGCTTAAATCGCGGGCTTGCGTAGCGGGGTTGCAACTAACGTATACGATTCGCCGGGGGGCGGCGCCCAGTATGGCGCGGATCACCCCGTGGTGCATGCCGGCGCGGGGAGGGTCGGTAATTATCACGTCGGGACGGCCATGCTCGTCAAGAAACGCTTCGTTCAGTATATCCTTCATATCTCCGGCGAAAAAAAACGTATTCGCTATGCCGTTGAGCGAAGCGTTTATCCGGGCGTCGGCAACGGCGTCGGCAACATATTCTATGCCGATTACCTTCCGGGCTTTTGCCGAGAGGAAATTGGCGATTGTTCCCGTGCCGGTATATAAATCGTAAACCAGTTCGTCGCCGCCAAGGCAGGCAAATTCGCGGACTACTTTATACAGGTTGTACGCCTGCCGGCTGTTTGTCTGGTAGAATGATTTGGGGCCGATCTTGAACCGCAGGCCTTCCATTTCTTCCATTATATGATCGGCGCCCCGAAACACGCATACTTCCTGGTCGATTATCGTGTCGTTTCGCTTTTCATTGATAACATACAGCAACGACGTAATTTCCGGAAACTGCCCGGCTACGTACTGCAGTAAAGCCTCGCGCCTGTCTTTATCTTCGCGGAAGAATACGAGTATCGCCATCAGTTCGCCCGTAGACGATGTTCGTATAATTAATGTACGCATGAAGCCTTCCTGGTTGCGCAAATCAAAGAAAGGATAGCCTTCGTGCGAGAAACAGTATGCTTTTATCGCCAGGCGAAGCCGGTTGTTTATATCGTCTTGAAGCCGGCAGGTATGAATATCCAGCACTTTGTCAAACATGCCGGGGATATGGAAGCCCACGCCGTTCATATTGCCGGGAGGTTTATCAGAGCGGAAATCCTCTTCCGTCAGCCATCTTTTGTTTGAAAAAGTATATTCCAGCTTATTTCTGTAGAACAGCGTCCGTTCCGAACCCAGGATGGGTAAAACACATTCCGCCTGTATCTTGCCAATGTGCGTCAGGTTGTCTATCACCTGCCGGCGCTTGTATTCAATTTGATCTTCGTAAGGGAGATGTTGCCATTTGCATCCGCCGCAAACGCCGAAATGTTTGCAAAAAGGTTCAACCCTGCGCGCTGCACAGGTATGGAAGCGAATCGCTTTCCCTTCGGCATAGGCGCTTTTCTTTCGCGTAAGCTGTATGTCTACAACGTCGCCGGGAGCTGTAAAGGGTACGAACACCACCATGTCGTTTACGCGAGCTATGGCTTTTCCTTCGGCGGCCACGTCGCTGATTGCGACGTTTTCCAGCACGGGTAACCGTTTCTTATTTTCCGTCAATTGTTTATTTTTTAAAATGATGCGTAAAGATATGAATTAAACCGGATTTTCTTCATCCTTCGCCTCCATTCTTCCATGCCGGGCGCTAAAAAAGGAACGGCAGGTTTCAGACTTGCCGCGTGAATCGGGGGACGTCGTCACAAAATATTTGGGAAAAACAGAAATAAATAAGATAAAAGGCTTGCATATATAAAAACAATCGCTACTTTTGCATTCGCAATCAAGAGTGATTGGCTATATCGCGGAGTGGAGCAGTGGTAGCTCGTTGGGCTCATAACCCAAAGGTCACAAGTTCGAGTCTTGTCTCCGCAACTACATAAAGAAAGGCCTTCGGTTCATTTTCATCATGAATTCGAAGGTTTTTTATTTTCTATCCCCTCATCGCTGCGCTTCAACCGGGAGAAAAGTTCTCGCCTGCAAAATCTTGCGTTTCTTCACAGACTGCAGGTCTGCATGTAAATAATTCCCAATGAAGCGTGGCGATTGGGGGATGGCCTGATACTTCCTCCCTCTCCGTCAACCCGGAGGGTTGAATAGCTGTTCATACGGCTGGGGAACTTCCGGAACAATCCCCCAATCGACGCTTCATGGGGGGTTATTGATATTCAACCCTCCGGGTTGAGGGAGGAGAGGAGGTATTCGGCTATCCCCCAAGCGCTACGCTTCATTGGGGGTTATCGATATTCAGACCTGCGGGCTGGGGTTATAATGCTTCAATCCTGTTCTCCGAATATATGCAGACCTGCGGTCTGCGAGGCTGTATTTATTTTATATGGGAATTTACTAAACACAAGGTTTTACTGGCGACCCGAAAAAAGTTCTCGCTGCTCGCGGGAAGATATTTTGCCAACGAAAATCGTTCTTGCTGCTCGCGGGAAGAAAGTTCGCCAACGAAAATCGTTCTCACTGCTCGTGGGAATAAAGTTCGCCAATGAAAATCGTTCTCACTGTTTGTGGGAAGGAATTTCGCCAACGAAAATCATTCTCACCGTTTATGAGAAGGAATTTCGCCAACGAAAATCATTCTCACCGTTTGTGGGAAGAAAGTTCGCCAGCGAAAATCGTTCTCACTGCTTGTGGGAAGATATTTTGCCAACGAAAATCATTCTCGCTGCTCGCGGGAAGAAAGTTCGTCAACGAAAATCGTTCTCATCGTTCGTGGGAAAAAATTTTGCCAACGAAAATCATTCTTACTGCTCGCGGGAAGAAAGTTC
>JAIRYL010000110.1 GCA_031267775.1 Tannerellaceae bacterium | reverse complement strand
AAAGTAATATTGTTTATGATGCGGCGGCTATTCTTAATATAGGAGGAGAGTTCGTTCTGAATAAACAGTTCTCTATAGATTTATCAGGAAATTTTATGGGCTGGGAATTAGGAGAACGGGTATGGAAGCACTGGATGATTCAACCGGAAGGACGTTATTGGCTGCTTGAAGGTTTTAACGGACATTTTTTTGGCGTACATGGGATGTACATTAATTATGACGTTTCCCGACAGGAGGTTCCTTTTATCGGTTTCAGCAGGAGATACCATTATAAAGGGACGGCTTACGGAGGAGGCGTTTCTTACGGGTATTCATTATATGTAACCCCCCGGTTAAACATGGAATTTTCTGCAGGAATAGGTTATTTGAGTTTTGAATATGATAAAACGTTTATTAGAGAAAACACAAGCGAAAGCTTTGTAAGAAGTTATTTTGGCCCCACGAAATTGGGTATTAGTATAGTTTATATTATAAATTAAGAAGATTATGAAAATTATAGTTGGTACGATCGTTAGTGTCCTGTTTTGTATGTTTCCGGTTATTCTTCAGGCAAATGAAACAGGAACGGTAGCTATTAAGTTGAATTCTGCAAATATAAAGGGTTCATCTTTTAATTTGAACGTGGATATGGATATTAAGATAAATCACATGTATATAGGCAAACATGAAAGTTTATCTTTAACGCTGGCTTTGAAAAAGGGAAATGAGATATTATATCTGCCGCCGGTTATTATCAATGGTTCCAATAAACGGAAAATGTATGAACGCGCGGTAAATATTCATGGCTTGGATATTGCAAAGGGAGATGCCTATGCCGTTCTTAAAAACGATCAAGACCTGATTCAGTTTTTACCCTATAAAAAAAGTATTCCCTATAAATCATGGATGAATAAAAGCCAGCTTGTCTTGATAGGGAGAGTGCTGGATTATAATGACAATGTGATCGATTCGTTCACCGATATACTTGAAAAGTCTTTATACATTAGTAATGTATCTCAGGGAGTCGGACGAAGAACCGGGGCGCAACTGCCTAAGGGAGCCGTGCAGCAGAGCCGGAATACGGCGCCTTCAACTACGGCTTCGCAATCGACGGATAAAGTGCAGCAATATATGCAACGGCAACAACAGAAGAAGCAAAGTCAGCAAGAATCCCCTTCTCCGTTAAGGTACAGGCAAGGCGAATATCCTTCGCAACAACAAAATACGTTGCAGGGAACCAGGAGCGGAACCGGGTCGCAACAACAATCGAATACCTCTGTACAGCAGCAGAACTGGAGCTCCACATCTGCAACGGCCGCTATTGCTTCGCAATCTTCGCAATCGACGGATAAAGTGGGGCGATATCTGCAACAGCAACAACGACGAAGGCTTCTTCAGTAAGGTACGGCAAGGCGGATGTCTTTGCCGCAACAAAACGGATCCGTTACTCCGAACGTAAGGCGCGAGGGGATTTCCCAAAGTTGGAACGGCAGAAGTGCGAGAAGTTCGCTAAAGATTCAAAGCCATATTTTACGCTGATTTCAGTGATCGACGTCTGGGTGGTTATTATGTCGTTTAAAATATCCTGCTTTTTCTGTTTCAGCATCCATTGATAAGCCGGTTCGTCGAATGTTTCTTTAAACATTCTTCGGAATGTCGGGACAGAATAACCTCCTAACCGGGCAAAATCTTCTACGTCTTTTACCTGTTGATAATTATTTGTCACAAAATAATGAAAGCTTCTGTTGTGGTTATATATCGGAGAGTAAAAGCCTGATAACTCTTTCAGGGTATAATAACAATTCAGCAGGTAGAATAATTCGGTTTGCTTGGATTTCATCAAGCTGTCGCAAAGCATATCGTCCAGCAGCAACATCTTCATACCCTGCAGGAAATAATGAAGCGGCGCGCATGTATTCATTACAGAAGAAGACGGAACGTTTCCTTCTACGTAAGAAAGCCCGCTTTGGAACCGGGTATCGCAAACGTTTTGTAGCCGGTCGAACAAATAAAGAATGCATTCTGCCGGCGTATGAATCCTAAATTCAACAGACGAACCAACCGGTTGGAGGATAAAATTTCCTTCCCTCAGTATCGTATCGGGATGTTCGTTGCTATTTGCCCAAATTTCGCCTTTTACAATGAAGTACATGATGTTTTGCGAGCATCTTTCCTTTGGGATGAACATTCCTCTGGGATGGTTTCTATATTTGAAGACGTCCTTGCTGAATTGTTCGCAGGCGGCACAATCGGTGTATTTATTGCATCTTTCTTCAAACATACGCTTTATAGTTTCAATTTAATCCGTTTGCCTTTGCTTTCGTTGTGATAGCGATCTACAGCCGTTACTACGAAACGGAAGGCGTCTTTTCCTTTATTGCGATAGGGGAGGAAACAAGACGTTTTTTTCGTGATTTCCCAAATGTGGGCAGGATTGTTTAAATCTATTTTCTCTCCTTTGGCAAAACAATAGACAACAAAATAGGAAGCGGTCGGGGGCGTATCGGGCTTCTGTTCTATACGCCAGCGTAACGATAATCCATTTGACTGTTTTTCCGCTTCTAAATGTAATAATCTATGGGGTAAATCGTCCTGCATGCCGGTATAAGCCGGTATTAAAGCAGGATAACGGTGATAATGTTGTTTGAGGCTATCGGCAATTCCTTTATTATTCCATAAGATTTCATTGGCCGGCCAAAAGCAGTTGCCTTTTATATGGGGTAACGCTCTTGTATAATCTATTTTCTCTTTTAATTGGCCTGCCTTCATTGTGCGGTCTACATCCTGTCCGATATAGAGATGTTCGTTTTTAGTATTCTTGTTCCACCATTTTATCAGGGTGATATAATCGGCAGACGGGTGTCCGGTTTCCCAATACAACTGGGGAATATTGTAATCTATCCAGCCTTGTTTGACCCAATGAAGCACATCTGCATATAGATCGTCGTAATTCTGCAAGCTGTTTGTTTCGCTTCCGGAGCCGTCCGGGGTACTCTTTTTATTGCGGTATACGCCAAAGGGACTGACGCCGAATCGCACCCAAGGCTTTGTTTCGTGGATGGCGTTCTTTAGTTCTTCTATCAATTTGTTTACGTTCTCTCGCCGCCAGTCGGCGCGGGTAGCTTCCGTATATCCTTGAGGTATGCCATATCGTTCGAAGCTTTTGTTGTCCGGAAAAGGTTCTCCGGGAGAAGGGTAGGGGTAAAAATAATCGTCCATGTGGATGGCGTCTACATCATACCGGCGCACAATGTCTTTTACTACTTCGCATATAAAGCGGCGGTTCTGAGGTTGTCCGGGATCAAAAAGGATCAAATGATTATACCTGACAAAGCGTCCGGGATATTGATTTATTATATGCGAATCGGCAAACTCGATGTTTTGCGAAGCTCCGGCTCTGTAAGGGTTTAACCAGGCATGAAATTCCATATTACGTTTATGACATTCGTCAATCAGGAATTGCATCAGGTCGAACTCTCCTTTGGGCGCTACACCTTGTTTGCCGGTATAAAAACGACTCCAGGGTTCTAATTCCGACTTGTAAAAGGCGTCTGCTTCGGGGCGCGTCTGGAATACGATTGCATTGATGCCGGACGCCTGGAGAAAATCGAGTTTTCGGATGAAGTCTTTCTTCATCTGTACAGGCGACGTATCCTTGTATTCGTTTTGAAAAACAGTTTGTATCCAGGCGCCGCGAAATTCGCGCTTGGGTATCATCCTGTCCGTTTCATTTACTTGTATCCTGGAAGTTCTGCATCCCGGCGTGATCAGGCAAATAATCAGCCATAGCAAGTATATATCTTTTCCACGCATAAAGTTTGTTTGTAATTTACTCACAAAGTTACATTTAATATTTAATTATATCAATAGAAAGATCTACCTCCAAATCGCCCGGATTCTTCAGGGCCGACGTATCTGATTTCTGATAAGTTTTATCAGATACATGTTGTCCCTCTCATCCCCCATCCTGCATGGAGCCTCTATCCTCTTACGCCCGCCTTTGTTGTTTTTCCGTTTTCAACAGGGCGCATCCGTAGAGACGCAATGCATTGCGTCTCTACAATTGTTCATACGCAACAAAATTCAGATGCGCCGACCCCAGTGTTCCGACGTCGATAAATTTGCGTATAGACGCGCGTAAATTTCTGTTTAGACGCAAATAAATTTCTGTCGAGACGCAAATTTACGCGCGTCTATACGCAAATTTAACCGTGTTTCGACGCGCGCGTACGCACCGTAGAGACGCAATGCATTGCGTCTCTACAATAACAAATACCGCTACCGCGTCCCTCCGGCGTGGCGGCGCGATTGGGATTTCGTCGCCGTCAGCGTCAGCGCCCTCTCTATGCGAGGGTTTGTTAAAGATGAAAAATAACGGATTGGATTTTTCCATAAGGTGTCTGGAGGGGGAAAATAATGCTTTTTTAGTTCATACGCAACAACATTTAGATGCGTCTACCCTGCCGGATTCTTATGTATATTGAATATATTTTCCGTGAAATTTGTATCTTTACATTACTTACAGCAAAGTACTAATATATGAAAATCATTTTTTTACTTGAAACAAAAGACGGTATAGTCGGCGAGTTTCACTACGAATGGGAATGTCCTTTCGTTCCCCGCATCGGCGAGCATGTTCACATTGAAAATATTTTTGATAAAGGTGAATTTATTGTTTGCAATGATGATAATATAATGTCAAAGGTAGATGATTTTAAGGATTATATAATAAGTTTTTCATGGGAAGCGAAAGGCGTTACATGGTGTAAACATGATGAGTATTTCCTGTTGATGAGCCTTTTCGGCGAGTAGTATCAATATTTCAGCAATAAGACGGATGCGATGAACATATAAATCATCATTCCGATAATATC
>JAIRYL010000102.1 GCA_031267775.1 Tannerellaceae bacterium | reverse complement strand
GTTAAGCGTTGGCCGGTGCGCCAGGCTATGTTTCCCAATTGCACCAGCGTTGTGCTCTTGTGCAGTTCGGCTATGTCGGCGTTCGGCCGTTTATTGTCTCTGATTGCGTCGAGGAAGTTCTGTATGTGGGGGATGTCGAGGTTGGCGCTTGGGCTTGAGGTATCCCGTCCGTCAATAATATCGTTTGAGTCGACGTCTTTTATCAGTTTATTGTCCAGGTCGTATACCTTGAAACCATTGTGTCCGGTATGCATGGCGCCGGTTTCGCCATAGAATATAACGCCCCGGTCGCCGCCTTCCGAATCGCACGAGTTACAGCTTCGTCCTTCCCAGGTAACCAGGCAATCGTCGCCAAACTGTAGATTGATAATTTGCGTATCCGGCGTTTCCCAATCATCTTTGAATACAAAGCGAGCGCCTTCCGAACTGACGCGGGTAGGAAAGTCGACGCCTAATCCCCAACGTATCACGTCTATTTCATGCGTTCCGTTGTTTAGCGCTTCGCCCGTTCCCCAATGCCAAAACCAATGCCAGTTGTAATGGACAAGGTTGTCGCGGTAAGCTCGTCGCGGGGCCGGCCCCTGCCACAAATCGAAATCCAGGTTGGCGGGAACGGGAACTTGCCTGCCAAAACCGATAGACTGACGTTTGTTGGTGTACCATCCTCTGGCAAAATAAACCCTGCCGATAATTCCGGCATGCAGTTCATCGATACCTTGCGCAAGGAGTTTCCACGAACGGCGCTGCGCTCCAACCTGCACAATCCGGTTGTATTTTCGAGCTGCCGCAATGCTCAGTTCGCCTTCCCTGGGGTTATGGCTGCACGGTTTTTCCACATAAACATGTTTGCCCGCCCGGCAAGCCATCATGGTAGCCGGCGCATGCCAATGATCGGGAGCGGTTATCAGCAGGGCGTCTACGTCTTTGTTTTCCAGTATCCTGCGGATATCTTTTTCTGCTTTGGGATTACCGCCCATCTGTTTTACGGCCTTGATTCCTTTTTCCAGCGCATTGTCTTCTACGTCGCAGACATAGATCATTTCCACGTCTTTGACGCTTTGGAAATTACCCGCCATACCGGCGCCCCTTCCGTTTGTACCCATTACGGCCATGTTAAACCGTTCATTCGCTCCAACAATGTTGGCATAGCTTTTGGCGCTGAATGTTAAACCACCCAGTGTCATCCCTAACCCGGTAGCGCCAACTTGCTTGATAAAATTTCTTCTTGATGCGTTTTTCATCTTGTTATTATTAATGTTTTGGAAAGATACGATATCTCCGCGACCCTGCAAAAGAATATTTTCTGTTGATGACTATATTTGTTTGCCGGCTTATACGGTTTGGCCGATGGCTTATCCAAAATTCAGCCCCAAAAGTCTGCACCGGCAAGCGTCATCCGCCCCCCAATATCTGCCGCCCGAATCTAATCAAATCAAAAAGCCCGATGAATACAAGGTTTTTTCATTCCGTCGTTTCAGATAATTTCCTCCCCGAAATTCCATGCAATCAAGCGTTTCGGACAATTTCCTCCCCGAAATTCCCCGCAACCAAGCATTTCGGATAATTTCCTCTCCGAAATTTCCCGCAATTATATATACTTAGGAGACGGCTGGAAATCAATATCGCAATTATTTCCAGCCGTCTCCTAAACTAAAACACATTGGATATTTACTTCAGGCGGGATGACTTCCCGTTTTCCTGCGGCAATCTATATTCTTTTATCCCTGCTTTTTTTATTAATAGACGACGAGTTCGTCTGTAAACATGAAATGTCCGGTTTTATTCTTCACAAAAACTTTTATATAACGAGCCTTTTTATTTATTTCTCCGGAAAATTTCCGTATCGTTAACATCCTCTCCGTTTCCGGCACATCGTTATAAGCAGTAAACGATTTCTCAAAATGAATCCCATCTTCCGATAAACTTACCTCTACATATTCGGGCATATAGATACCCGGCCCGGTTGACTGCATAAACATGGCGGACAAGCCCTGTATAAGCGTTGGCTTTTGCATATCGACAGTCACGTCGAGGTCGGTAGTGAATCCCTGCCAAAAACCGTCGTTGTGCCGATTGCTTCCTCTTAAACCATCGGTCAATGCACTTTCCCTTCCGGCCGGATAAGCCCTGTGCCAGGGGATACGATATGTTACCGGCTTTCCGATAGCCTTATGATAATCGACCGATCGCCTGGCAAAAGGAGGCTGGACGACGCCTTTATCATAAATGGCGGCACATATTTCGGCGCTGCCGGATACGGTTATTTCCCGTCCATTATACCGGTGCGACTGTTCCGAAGGTACGCTCCCGTCTGTGGTATAATAAATCACCGGGTTAATTTGCTCGTTTTCCAGTTCGATACGAATCTTTTTTTCCTTTTGATCGACCGACATAGCAGGAATCAGGGCATACGTTAATGCCGGATGTTTAATCTGCTCTGTATCCAAATAATACAACTGATGCGTCAGCCGGCGCTTGAACGAATCCCAGTTGCGCGCGTTTGCAGGCGTCCAAACGGCTTCGGCCAGCGCCAGCAGGCGAGGATATATAAGATAATCGGCCGCATGTTCCGAAGGAACTCCTTCTGTCCATATACAGGCTTGCGCTCCTCTGATTAATTCCCGTTTATCTTCGGGTACTTCATTGAATTTCGACTGTAAATGATAAATGGGATACAGCGACGAATCCCTCCGAGAGAAATAAAGCGGACTGCCGGGTACAAAGATTATCCGGTTTCCGTTCCGGACAGCTTTCTTCGGGACTTCGCCTACCCAATCGCGCCAAAACATGACGTTGACGTTTGAATCAATCTCGCCTTCCAATACTTCATCCCAAGCTATTACTTCTTTTCCTTTCGCCGACAAATAATCCCGGATACGATTCATAAAGTAAGTTTGCAACTGTTCTACCCTTTCAAAGCCTTTTTCCCTCATTACGTTTTTACAGGCGTCCGATTCTTTCCATGTGTTTTTTTCCACCTCGTCGATCCCTATATGAATAAATCTGGAAGGGAAAAGAGCGGCTACTTCATCCAGTATATTTTCGAGGAAATCAAAAGTCGCTTCGTTACACGGACATAACGGATAAGAAAAAGTATCCCCCCAGCCAACCGATCCGGTGCAACTTAATTCGGGGAATATACTGATTGCCGTCATCATGTGGCCAGGCATATCAATCTCGGGCACAATCTCCACATGCCGTTCCCGGGCATATTGTATCAGATCTTTCAATTCATCCTGCGAGTAAAATCCGCCGTACAGCAGATTGCCGTTTTGAGAAATGATAAAACGAGGGTCGAGGGATAAATCCGGATTTATTTTCCCCATCTCCATGCAGGCCGAATCCTGCCGGTTGAATATTCTCCAGGCGCCTTGCTGCGTAAGCTCCGGGTATTTCTTGATTTCTATCCGCCAGCCCTGGTCGTCGGTAAGGTGCAGATGCAATTTATTCATTTTATAAAAAGCAAGCATATCTACCTGTTTCTTTAAATATTCAACAGAGAAAAAATGCCTGGATACATCCAGCATCAATCCCCTCCATTGAAAAGCAGGCGAATCTGTAATTGAAAGACAGGGTATGCTAAGATTCGTTTCCAATCCCTGATTATCCCGGCTCCGGACAAAAAACAAAAGCTGTTTCAGCGTTTGCACAGCATAAAAAATACCTTCCGGATGCGAAGAAGACAAAAGAATCTGCTTTTCATTAATATCCAGCCGATATCCTCCCTGTGGAAAAGAATCGCTGCTGCGCCGGATAACGATGGCGTTCTGGCTTCCATCTTCGCCGAACGATAATCCCCGGTCAAAGATTTGCTGCATGATTTGCTGCAAATATGCCACTTCATGGTTTAACATGCCTTCATCGTATACCGCCAACCGGGTTTTTTCAGATAAAATAAAATTCCCCTTTTTTTGTTCCAGACTGGCTGGATTTGGGATAAGAGAGAGAAGGCTCTGCCCAAATACGGAAGTGGAAATTAAAACGACGCATAGCGTGAAAATAAAAATAATCCTTTTCATATCATATTGCTTTACTTAAACGACGACTGTGAGTTCGGAATCTATATCCCAATTCCGAACTCCGCTCTTTTTTATTATCTATTCCTTATCCCACCATACCCTCGACGTCATTCTGTCGCCATCCGAAAGCCTTGATACGGCTTCCATGTAGTTGGCCGAATTGGCTGTCGATTCGGATTCAGGATACGTAAAACGACGGGGTATTGTTCCATTTGTTGCATTAGCAAAATAATTCACCGGTTTTAAAACAGGATAACCGGAACGCCTCCAATTGGCAAACACCTCATATTCGTCCATAAACGCTACAACCCAATATTGGGTATTGATTTGTTCAAGCGCATAAGCCGTACTGTATGGATTCGTTTTCAAATAACCGTCTATTTGATCCTGCGGGATACCGGCCACTCCATATTCCCTGAATTGTTCCATCGCCGCCGTAACGGCAGTTGTATAATACGATTCTTCATCGCCGCCAATCCAGCCCCGGTGCGCAGCTTCGGCCAACAGTAAATTAATCTGGGCATACGTAATAAGAAAAGTTGGAGCATCAAGCCGGCCGTATGTATACCGATTAATTACCGAATAATTATTCATATTCCCGGGCCAGTTAGACGCCTTTGAAATATCGGTCTCTCCACCCAATTCATCATACCCGTTAGGCATTCCCAATTGCTTGTAATAAGCGGTATCCCCCAGTTCAAAATTAGGCGTCGACCAGGATGGCGCCGGATTTTCACATACGGTAGCAATATAAATCAAACGGGGATCCTGCGTATTTTTCAGATGGTCGATAAATGTTTGGCTCAAACGATATGCGTTAGGATCTGAATGAACGGCTATTTTCCCAAAAGCGTCGGATGAATCGTTCGAATCATAGTCGTGACGAATAATCGCATTGTCTGCATTACCTTGAAAGATACCGCCTGCCACTGCCGTGTTCATCCATGTTTTTGCCTGTTCGGGATTAACTTTGGACAGTCGCATAGCCAGACGGATCATCAATGAACAGGCAAATTTTTTCCATTTGACAGGATCTCCGTTATAGATTAAATCCGCTCCGCCTATTGTGTTTGTTTTCGACGCGTCCAGCGCCTCTGCAGCCTCTTTCAATTCATTCAGCATATCGGCATAAATATCTTCCTGCCTGTCGTACTTGGGGTAGAAAAGATTCGATATGAAACCCTGTCCCGCTTCAGAATAAGGAATATCTCCATACATATCAGTCATCCGGTGAAACAGCATGACCTTCAGAATACGGGTCATCTGATATGCATTCGATTTTGTTTCATCGTCTTTCCAGGCATTCAACACTTCAGCCAAATTACGGCCTGTACTTGTATATCGATCCCAATAAGCCGAATTATAGCCCGAATTATATGTATATTTATCGCCATTCCAATAGCTTTGCGTGGAAGCGCAATGTTGCATCATCGTGCTGGAATAAATCATGCCATTACGCCATACTTCCCATTCTGTTCCCGAAATACCGACTTGCACGCCTGTAAACAGCAACCTGAAGTCCATCCCTCCTCCTGTAATATGTTCAGGATCTATATTCACATCGCCAAAGTTATTACAGGAAGATATTGTGAATAACAAACTGACGGCTAAAATTATATGAAATATCTTACGTTTCATGTTCCTTTATATTTTAATTAGAATTTCAGATTCAAATTTAAACCTATACTACGCGCCGTAGGGTATCCGTTAAGTTCCAATCCCTGTCCATTTGTATTATTGTAAGCCGATTCCGGATCAATATTAGGCGTATGTTTACTAATTGTCCACAGGTTTCTGCCTGTTAAAGAAAGGTATATACTTTTGATAAATTGCCCTTTGAAGAATGATTGAGGTATATTGTATCCTAACGAAAATTCTCTCAATTTCAGAAAATCAGCGCTATAGACAAATTCCTCTCCAATACTCCTCGACACAATTTCCTGCCAGTACTTTT
>JAIRYL010000080.1 GCA_031267775.1 Tannerellaceae bacterium | reverse complement strand
CATCCTGCAGCAAATGGAGCGCTGGGTGAAGCAGGTTTTCAACACAATTACCCCCAGAAGTCCACTGTGCAAAGCCATCAGTTATGCCTTTGGCATGTGGCCGCGTATCAGTCGCTATTGCAGCGACGGACGTTTTGAGATAGACAACAATGACATTGAGAATGCCATACGCGCTGCGCCGGGACGCAAGAACTGCCTGTTTTCGGGAAATGACGGCGGGGTGGAGGACAACTGCATATTCTACACCCCTTTTGGGAAGCTGCCTTCAGGCAGGAGTGGAACCTCTGTCATGGCTCGGTTCCACCCTTCGGGCAATCCCCGCATTACAAACTCCCATCGATTAGCAGGCGTTACTGCATGTAACTATAAACAAACCAGGGAGGCATAGCCGGTAATTATCTTTTTTACACAATCAAGACGGCCGATTTGGGATGCTTACCTTTTTTTATTTACCAATCAAAGATTAGGAGGCGTCTGGAAATAAAACATCCATTTCTCTGACTGTCCGGGTTTTCTTCAGGAGAAACTATAAAAAAGTAACGCTTTTGTTGGAAAAATCTTCTTTGCCTCGTTGAATTTGCAAATTCTTACTGATATTTGGGGTAATTTCTTTCTATTTTACGTTTTTGGGTAGTCATTTTTTTTAAAATATTTGCATTGATACAAAGAATAAATTAACTTCGTGCGCGATTTTATAAATCGTATAGAACGAATTATTATATTGAGGCGAAACTTATATACATAGCGTGTTATAATATACGCAAACTAATCTTATACATATACTTAATGATTTGATAGACTAACAAATAAAATTTAACCCTATAAAGACGACATGGAATCCTGTACAAAAGATGTATTGGTTTTTTCTCCTTTTGAAATACCAGACGTAAAGCTGGCTTTAAAAACAATTGAAGCAGGTGCGTTTCCGGTATTACACTTAAACCAATCTAAAAAAACGTCCGGTAATGCTTTAAAAGAATTATTGGAAAAAACAGACCAACCTTTCGGCGTTTATATTTCTCCCGAATTAAAAGGTCTAAAGTTACCCAAAAATGTGACCAAAATTATTTTACCCATAGGCAGCCAGGTTTCGGCGGGTAAAGGCGTAGAGCTTTTATATCAGGCCTATTCGGCGGAAGACGTTTCAACATTAATTAACAGAGGCGTTTCTTCGATAATAATCAAAGGAAATGAAGGCTCCGGGAAAGTAGCCGGGGAATCCTCCTTCATCCTTTTCCAGAAAGTAATTGATATATGTAAAAAGAACCATGTAAAACTGTATGTTCAGGGAGGCGTCGGAGTACATACATCCGCCGCTTTTTTTGCATTAGGCGCTCAAGGCGTTATATTCGATTCTCAAGTGGCCGTTTTCCCCGAATGCAGCGCTCCGGCAGAACTTAAACAGGTTTGTAAAAAATTAAACGGGAATGAAACTGTTGTGATTGACGGTTTCAGGGTTTTACGCAGAACAAACTCGCCTAAACTTCCCGATATCCCTAAAGTAAGCGATTTGTATCCATTCCTGGGCGGATACGACCTCTCTGAGAACTATATACCCATGGGGCAGGATATTACCTTATCCGTTGATTATCAGACTCAATACAAAAGTGTCAAAAATCTGATATTTGCAGTCCGCGAGGCTGCCTGCGGACGTCTTCGTCAGGCAAAATCAATACCTGTTATTGGTGAAAACAGCGAATTTGCCAAAGATTTGGGTATAAAATATCCCATAACCCAAGGCCCGATGGCCCGTATCAGCGATACGCCGCAATTTATCAACCATGTAGCCGACGAAGGCGCCATGCCTTTTTTGGCATTAAGCCTGATGACGGGAGAACCTTGCAGGGATCTACTGAAAGAAACGTCACAGCTATTGGGAGATAAGCCCTGGGGCGTAGGAATCTTAGGTTTTACTTTGCCTCAAATGCTGGAAGAGCAAACGAAGTATATAATAGAATCCAAACCTAAAGTTGTGCTTATCGCCGGCGGACATCCATCTTTAGCCGCCCCTTTTGAGAAAGAAGGCATAAAGGTTTTTTTACACGTGCCATCGGCAAGTCTTTTGGATATGTTTCTGAAAGAAGGCGCTAAACATTTCATTTTCGAAGGCCGTGAAAGCGGGGGCCATGTCGGCCCTATCCTGAGCCTGACGCTTTGGGAGAAACAAATAAACCGTTTGTTGAAAGAAGAAAATAAAACAGCTATAAGCGTTTTATTTGCCGGCGGAATCCATGATAGCCTTTCGTCCGCATTTGTGAGTATTATGTCGTCCGCATTGGCGGCAAGAGGGATAAAAGTCGGAATTCAGATGGGTACATCTTATCTCTACACAAAAGAGGCGGTTGAATCCGGCGCCATCCAGAGCGAATACCAGAAACAGCTTATTGAAAAAAATGAAACTATCTTACTGGAAGCTGCTTTAGGACAAGAAACCCGAGCCATTTCAACTCCTTATACGGAGTCTTTCTTACAGGAAAAGCAAAAAATGCTTTCGGAAGGAATGGACGCCAAAGAAGCCTGGATGAAGCTGGAAGAACTAAACCTGGGGCGTTCACGTATTGCGGCAAAAGGGATAGAACGGAAAAACGGCGAGTTGATAAAGCTATCCAACGATGAACAACTTGAAAAAGGACTTTACATGACAGGCGAAGTTACAGGTTTGCTTCAAGAGGCAGTGGCCATGAAAACGCTTCACGCGCGTGTTTCGATTGACAGCAACCAATTGCTCCGTCAACATGAAGATATCGATATACCAGATACTCAGGCGTCTCCTATGGATATTGCCATTGTGGGGATGGAATGTATCTTTCCGGATGCAAAAAACAAAAATGAATACTGGAAAAATCTTTTCATTGGTAAAAATACAATAACAGAAGTTCCCGATACCCGATGGAATAAAGATGTATTCTATAAGCCGGACGTAAGAGATACCGACTATTCTACTTCTAAATGGGGAGGTTTTATTCCTACCATCGATTTCGACCCGCTGGAGTTTGGTATTACTCCGCAATCACTCTCATCCATAGAGCCGGTTCAGCTATTAAGCCTTTATGTAGCAAAACGCGCATTGGAAGACGCCGGATATTCCGATTTATCGTCGGTTGATTTAGATAATACATCTGTTTTCTTCGGGGCAGAAGGCGCAACGGATCTGGCATACGTCTATGGCCTCAGGTCGGGGCTTATACAACTGTTTGGCTCTTTACCAGACGAGATAGACGAAGCCTTGCCTAAATTAACGGAAGATTCGTTTCCCGGAGTTCTATCTAACGTGATTGCCGGGCGTATTGCCAACAGGCTGAATTTGGGAGGACGCAATTATACCGTAGACGCCGCCTGCGCTTCATCATTGGCAGCCATGGACGTTGCCTGCCAGGAGCTTATATCTAATCGATCCGATATGGTCATAG
>JAIRYL010000192.1 GCA_031267775.1 Tannerellaceae bacterium | reverse complement strand
GTCCGCTACCCGTAGAGACGCAATGCTTTGCGTCTCCTTTCCCCGCGTCTCCTTCGCCCCGCGTTTGGGCGGCGCGGGGCGAAGGGCGAAGCGCGAGCCTTTGAGCGCCGCCGCAGGGGGCGCGACGCGCGAGGGATTGAAGCGGAAAGCCCGCAACGAGCCGCAGGCGAGAGAGGACTTGCAGCGGAAAGCCCGACCGCCCGACCACAGGGAGGGGGGACGCGCCCCAATTAAATGAAGAATTAAGAATGAAGAATGAAGAATTAGCAAATGTAACAGGCGCTTCTTGCCTGGGTAGAATGCTTGCCGTGCCTTTTTTTGGTTCGATTTATTTTAATTCTTCATTCTTCATTTTTCATTTTTCATTCTTCATTCTCCATTCCCCCTTGCGGGGGACGCGCCCAAATGAATGGGGCTTTTTAGATGCGTTTGCCCTGCAAATATCTCCGAAATATCTCCGCATTTAACAGGCCCTCCATCCGAAACATTCTCAAATAAACATACCTGATTTTGCACGCATATCGTTACGAAATACAATCTATAAAACCAACAAAAAAATAGACTCGATACGGTTTATTGGCGGATAATCGCTACTTTTGGATAACATTTATGAATTTATGGATAAAAAACGACTCTTACTTTCTGCTTTAAGCGGCCTTTCGTTTCACGTTATGGCCGCTGATTATGTGAACTTTATAGTGATCAACCTGGATGATGCGGGTTATGGAGATTTCTCTTATAACGGGGCGTACGGATATACTACGCCGAATATAGACCGGATGGCCGCCCAGGGAATGCGTTTCACTCATTTTCTTGCAGCGCAGCCCATCAGCGGGGCTTCACGCGCCGGTTTACTTACGGGATGCTATCCAAACCGCATTGGTTTTGCCGGCGCTCCGGGACCCGGTTCGGAATATGGCATTCATCCTGACGAGATGACAATGGGCGAACTGCTGAAACAAAAAGGTTATAGCACGGCTATATTTGGGAAATGGCATTTGGGCGACGCCAAACCTTTCCTGCCTTTGCAAAATGGATTCGACGCGTATTATGGTTTACCTTATTCCAATGATATGTGGCCATTTCATCCTCAGCAGGGAGACGTATTTAATTTCCCGGATTTACCAACCTGCGACGGAAATAGTGTGGCGGGATATAATACCGACCAATCCTGTTTTACGACAGATTATACAACCCGTACGGTTAACTTTATCAAAAAGAACCGGGAGAAACCTTTTTTTATTTACCTGGCACACTCCATGCCTCACGTGCCCTTGGCTGTATCAAACAGATTTAAAGGAAAAAGCGAGCAGGGATTGTATGGCGACGTTATGATGGAAATAGACTGGAGCGTGGGCGAAGTGTTAGAAACGTTACGCGAAGCAGGCTTGGAAGAAAATACCTTAGTTATTTTAACGTCAGACAATGGCCCCTGGGCAAACTATGGGAATCATGCAGGTTCGGCAGGGGGATTACGCGAAGCAAAGGCTACGACTTTTGACGGAGGTAACCGCATCCCTTGCATAATGTATTGGAAAGGAAAAATAAAAGCCGGCAGTACGTGTAATAAATTGGCTTCAAATATAGATTTATTTCCCACGCTTGCCGATATTAGCGGCGCTCCATTGCCTTCCCGTAAAATTGATGGCGTAAGTCTTACTCCGTTAATAAAAGGAGAAAAAGACGCCAATCCCCGCGAATCATTTGTTTACTACTATAATAAGAATGACCTGGAGGCTGTAACAGACGGCAGGTTCAAGCTGATATTTCCACATAGATACGTTACGTATGAAGCGTATGCTCCCGGCAACGACGGACAACCCGGTAAATTAACCCCTGTCGAACTGTCGAAAGCCGGATTATATGACCTGCGGCGCGATCCGGGCGAACGCTATGACGTTATCTCCCACTATCCGGAAGAAGCTGCAAAACTGATGAAAATAGCAAACAAAATGCGTGATGAATTGGGCGACAACCTGACAAGACGGAAAGGCAAGGAACAAAGAGAGCCGGGGTTAACGATAAATTATAAATAATTAAAGATAATTATGCTATAAAAAATAATTCCTGTTATATAAATGTAAATTTTATATTTTTTTTATAGAATAAATCTTTCAGTATGGATTTATTAATATAGATTTGCTTCTTCTAATAATAATTTAGTTTCTAACTCTAAAAGAAAACAAAAATGAAAAAATTTTATTTAATGTTTGTCGTTCTGACATTTTCTTTGTCTATGATTGCTTGCGGCGGAAAAACTTCGGACAAAGCTTCATCCGACGACGCCGCCGCCGCTCCCGAAACCGAAGTAGAAACGGTTGCGCCTGCGGAAGATAGCGGCGTTTTGGTAAAATACGAAGCTTTAGTAAATAAAATGATCAAGCTTTACGAAGAAGGAAAATTCCAAAGCGGAGACGCCGACGCAATAGCTGAATATACAAAAATATCGCAAGAATTGGCGGATATATCCGGAGAACTTCAAACAGAAGTTCAGCAACTTACGCCCGAACAAGTTCAGAAATTTACCGAGTTAGGTCAAAGACTGACGGATGCGGCGACGAAAGCTATGAGCGGCAATTAATATTTGCTTGGAGAATCACAGGGGGGCGTATCAAAAATACGCCCCCCTGTTTTTTTAGGCTCTGACCGAAAATAAACCATCCAAATATTTTCAATCAGAGCCTTCATGTTTTCAGTGAAGCATTTTATAGAGTAATTCTTTTAGTAATTCGCTGTCCGAGGCAGAGGCGTTGTCTATTCCTTTCGACCGGGCGTCGGCTGTGCGGATATCGCCAATGAGATTGAATACTTTCAGGGGCGAGAAATATTTCAATCCGTTTAGATAGTCTTTTGTCTGGAATGCGCTATACAATCCTAATGTATTCATTATACCGGTCTGGGAAGTGTCTTTTGAATATTGACAAATCAGCAGGTTTGAAAAATAGTTGAAAAATACGGAAAGGATCTTCTGTAAAGGATTACTTTTCGGATTTTTTTCAAAGTATTGCGCAATCCTGTTAGCCTTTAGTACATCTTTCACTGTAACCGCTTTTAATAATTCAAAGTTATTATATTCTTTACTGATTCCGATATTTTGTTCAACAAGCTCAGGCGTAATTTTCTTATGCTTGTTTCCAGACAGTAGCAAAGCCAATTTATCAAGTTCTTTACTGATCCGGCTTATATCATTGCCTAAAAAATCAGCTAACATTTGCGCCGCTTTCGGATCAATATCCGTAGACCGCTCTTTTAGAAAAGAGCCAATAAAAGCGGGTATTTTATAATCTTGTATCTTCTTTGATTCGAATAAAACACCCATTTTATTGGCGATAACGGCTAACGACTTTCTTTTATCTAATGTACCATATTTGTAATTAATCGCTAAAACAGTAGATCGCATCGGGTTTTTTACATAATGAGCCAACATCTCAATATCCCGCACCTGCTGGGCTTCGCGTACAACTACAAGTTGATACTCGGACGTCATGGGAAAGCGACGGGCTGTTTCAATAATCTGTATAGCATGGATATCGCTTCCATACAGGACGATTTGGTCAAAATCACGCGCTGCTTCGGGCACAACCTGTTCGAGTAACAAATCGGTTATCCGATCGATAAAAAAAGATTCTTCACCCATTAAAATATAAACAGGCGCAAATTTCCTGTTTTTTATATTTTCACATATTTCCTGAAACTCCATCGTATTTACCAGCTAAAACGTATATGTTGTATGGTTTTCTTACCGTCAATAATTTGTTGCAAGGTTTCTATGCCCATTTTTACATGTAAACCTGCAAACTGTTGCGTAATTCTTTTATCGCTCTCTTCCGTTTTTACGCCGCTTTCAATTAAAGGCATATCGGAAATCATTAATAAGGCGCCGGTAGGAATTTTATTGGCAAAACCGGCCGTAAGCAAAGTGGCCGTTTCCATATCGATACCGGTAGCATGGGTTTTCCTAAGATATTCTTTAAAGCTATCGTCATACTCCCATACACGTCTGTTTGTGGTATATACAGTGCCTGTCCAGTAATCGTAACCATTATCGCGGATGGCCGACGAAATAGCGCGAAGCATGGAGAAAGCCGGCAATGAAGGCACTTCGGGCGGCAAATATTCATTTGAAGTCCCTTCGCCTCGCACGGCGGCGATGGGGAGAAGAAAATCTCCTTCTTTATTGGCTTGCTTTAATCCTCCGCATTTGCCGAGAAATAAAGCGGCTTTGGGCTTAACGGCTGATAACAGGTCCATAACGGTAGCGGCGTTAGCGCTTCCCATACCGAAATTTATGACCATCATTTGGCCGTTCGACGCATTAGGCATGGAACTTTTCAGCCCTTTTATCTCAACGCCGAAATGTTCGGCGAAAAGTTCGACGTATCTGGCAAAGTTTGTAAGTAATATATAGTACGGGAAATCATCTAATGTCCTGTCTGTATAACGCGGAAGCCAGTTTTCAACAATTTCTTGTTTTGTCTTCATAAATAAGTACCTTTGATGTTTAGTAAGGACAAATATAGTAAATGCTTTCATTAAATCTGCCCGAATTTGAGGCCAAAGTAAGTAAGAAAGACGGAAAGCCTGTCATATTCGACCCGTTACGGCGTAAATATGTGGCGCTTACGCCCGAAGAATGGGTTCGTCAACATTTTATTAATTTCCTGAGGACAGAGAGAGAGTTTCCCATGGAATTACTGGCTAATGAAATAACGATTCGCCTGAATAACACAATCAAACGGTGCGACACCCTTGTCTATAATCGCTTTTTAACGCCGCTAATGATTATAGAATATAAAGCGCCGGGTATTGCAGTCAATCATACCGTATTTGATCAGATAACCCGTTATAATATCTCGTTACGAGTACCTTATCTGGTTGTTAGCAACGGGTTGCATCATTATTGCTGCCGGATTGATTATGGAAAACAGTCCTATGCTTTTTTAAACGATATCCCTTTGTACAGGGAATTGATATGACTGGGCGTTATTTCCCCATACGCCTCCTTAGTTTGCCGTAAGGGATGCATCCAGAGCAATGGCGAAATAGGTAAATAAACTTTGCCAGTTAATCGCTATTTCGTTAGATGCATAAGAAGGTTCAACATCTATGTAGCATTCATCCGGTATATCCGAAGGATATTCGCATCTATCCTGTTTACCCGGATTAGGGCCTCCGGTTAAAAAACCGGGTATAGGTTCTTCTATACCGTCGCTTGCCGAAAGGCGGTGATGCGGATGCATCGGGCTTTTATACCCATAACCTGTAATGTAGCAATATCCTGTGGCATTTCTTCCTAAAATATAATCCATATTCCGGATGGCATTCGTCAGGTATTTCGTATCGTTTGTCAGAAGCCAGGCGACGAGGAAAACCATTCCCTGGTTAGACGCCGCATCCGAATTACATCCCCAGAAAAAATCCTTTGCTTCGCGTCCATACGCGGCGGCATAGGGCGATAGCTCCGCGTTTTTGGCGGCGCTATCGGCATATACCAGCAGCCGCGCTTTCATTTTATCTGCCAATATCTTTCCTTTTTCGTTTAAGGATTGTCCGTAACGAACCATCGACAGGCAACCCATTCCGCTCACATTACTCCATACAGGAAGCGTAAAATGCTTGGGAGCGTATTTTTCAGCCAAGTTCAAATATATATTTTCGCCGGTAGTAATATATAATTCGGTTGCCGCCCAAAAAAACTCGTCGTCTGCCGAACGGTCGCCATACGCCCCGGTTGTAATGGCCGGTTTAAAACGCTTATTCATTTCTTCCTGTTTGTACAGCGCGTCCGGATTTTTCACAGCCCAATCAAAAGCGCGGCGAGAAGCTTCCAGCATCTTGTCGGAGAGGCCGGGATAATCCGCTTCAACCGCTGTAAAGATGCGCGACGCCTGCGCCATGGAAGCCGCAAAGTCTAAGGCGGCAGTCGCCGTTTTGGCAATTACATATCGCTGTTTCCGGCAATCGGCAGGCGTAATGAACCCTTCAAATCCGGGAGTGGTTAATTTGTGATAGACGCCTCCGTCTGCCGGATCCTGCATCGTTAACATCCAGGCCAGATTCCAATAGATTTCGTCTAAAAGGTCGGGCGTAGTATTGGCGCTTTCGGGGATTTGGGTATTCATTTGCATAACATACGCGGGGTAATCTTCAAAAAGCGAAAGCAGTACGCCAACCGTAAACCCGGAATTTACGACATATTTATTATAGTCGCCGGCGTCATACCACCCTTTGGGCGACGAAATAAAACTGCCGGCCGGCCTGCCGGGCGAAGCGGCAGAAGGGTGTATCATCACGTTATCATCCGGATGCCCGGCCGGACGATTCCATTTCCCGGCGTAGGGTTCTTCTATCGGTATAGCCGTACGCTGATAATAAAAAGCTTTTAATCCCGCCAATGCCATATCTTGTAAGAGACGCCCTTTAATATCAAATGGTTCGGACTTTCCGATCGATGGTATTTCAATCTGATAACGTCCCGGCGTTTCTATTTCCGAAAATGATAATACGGCTGTTTTTTTAGGCGAGAAGGAAGACGAGCGCGGCGGAGACGCCACGCCTTTAAAGACCGTTTGATTCGTTTTCAGATTACGTACCGAGAATTTTTTATAAGCTGCTTCTTCGGCAACAACCACGGCCAATTTCTCTTCGGAGGGATAAAAACCTACTTGGTTCAACCGAATCGAATCATTCGTTTCAAGTTCTTTTTGGGTACAGGAAGTACATAAACAAAAGAATAACAGGAACAGGAAAGGGTTGTAAAAATGGATTGCTTTCATAAAAATAAAATAAGGATTGACTATTGGAAGAACGTAAATAGAAGTAGATTATTATATAAAAAAATCACATACAAAAAAACAAGTAAGTAAAAAATGATGAAATTCGGTTTAAGATGCTGCACCAATGCGGTCTGGATTTACCAGACGCCTCCTGAATCAATTTTACCGTAAAGATTATACCGGGGAAAAAAGAAATACTGAAAAATAAAGGAACAAATCATTTTTTTGCGTGAAATTTGCCCGAAAACACTTATTTAAAAAAAACTTTCACATATTCGACGGTTTCCTCCACACATACAACGGTTTTTTTTGCATGTGTCAGGATTTTTTTTACATAAGTCAAAGATTTTTTTACATGTGCAGGACTTTTTTTGCATGCGTCAAGATTTTTTTTTACATAAGTAAAAGATTTTTTTACATGTGCAGGATTTTTTTTATGTGTGTCAAGATTTTTTTTTTGCATGA
Source organism: Tannerellaceae bacterium (assembly GCA_031267775.1). Taxonomy (GTDB): domain Bacteria; phylum Bacteroidota; class Bacteroidia; order Bacteroidales; family Tannerellaceae; genus DFXE01. Next base: position 522 of record JAIRYL010000192.1, on the reverse strand, counting down.
GTCAAATATTTTTTTATATGTGAAGGATTTTTTTTGCATGCGTCAATATTTTTTTTACATGTGCAGGATTTTTTTTGTATGTATCAAGATTTTTTTTTGCATGAGTCAAATATTTTTTTACATGTGCAGGATTTTTTTTGTATGCGTCAATATTTTTTTTGCATGTGTCAAAGATTTTTTTGCATGTGTATTATTTTCCATTTTATGGGTTATTCCGGGTATACGTTATTTATTTTTCATTTCTAAAGGATAAGCCTGTCCTGCATTTGACATGCGGGCGGGCTTTTCCTTAGGAGGGCGAAGGGCGAAGCGCGAGCCTTGGAGCGACGCCGCAGGGGGCGCGACGCGCGAGGGAATAATCATAATCGTTTGTAATTCATATAATACTGTCTCTTTGTTTTAGGTTTTAGGTTTTCGCTTAACGGTTCTTCCCGGTCGAATGATTTCTCCTGTCCTGTAAACAAGCTGGTCGAAAGCCTCCAAAGCCTGCCTGATCTCTTTGCGCACAAAGACGCCGATCAA
>JAIRYL010000015.1 GCA_031267775.1 Tannerellaceae bacterium | reverse complement strand
AGGCAGAAAGCAGCAGGCAGAAAGCAGTTAGACGTCGGTAGCCGGAAGACGGCAATCCGAACCTTATCGGTCTTTCCGCTTTCTGCTTTCTGCTTTCTGCTTTCTGCCTGCTGCCTGCTGCTTTTATCTCACAATTTTACCCCGCGCAAAGTATAAATCGACCTGTTTCAATTTATGTAAGGCAAATTATGCTCAGTTTATAATTATGCATAGTGTTGTAGACAAGACATTGTCATCTAAAGATATATCAAAATACATTGTGTATAACATTTAAGTTAATGATGTTTTTCGTATACTTAATTGTATTTCTTACTTTTCTTACGTCGAACTCAGGTTGTAAGGTTGAACTCGGAGTTCGGAGAGAGGGGGGATGTCGCTACCCCCCAGTCGCTTCGCTTCACTGGGGGTTATTAACATTTGTCCCGCGGGGACAGAAAAACCATTACATATTATTTATTTCACGTTACTAAGCAATTGAACAAACTTCACAAAATCCTCGCAATAGGCGCTCGGATTTTCCATCGCCGTAAAATGACCGCCGCTTTCTATACGTGAAAAATGAACTAAGTTTACGTGTTTCTCTATCCATGATTTTGGCGGCAAATTAATATCTTTTGAGAAAAGAGAAACGCCGGTTGGAATTTTTATATCGCCAACGGGCGTAAGGTGATTGCTGTTTTCGTGATAAACCCGGCACGACGTATAAATGGTATTTGTAAGCCAGTAAACCATGATGTTGGTGATTACGTCTTCGTATGAAAGGCATGACTGCCAATCTCCCCACGAATAAAATTTCTCAAAAATCCAGGCGGCTAAACCGATTGGCGAATCCGATAAGGCAAACGCAAGAGTTTGGGGCTTTGTGGACTGGATACTCATGTATCCCGCTTCTTCTCTTATCCATTTTGAAACCGTTTCATAATACCGTTTCTCCTCATCTGTCAAGTCATCTCGATACGTCGTCAAATCACGTATTAATCCGACGTCGTTCAAATAGATTCCGAATAAATGTTCCGGATAATTTTTGGCAAGATAACGTGTGATTCCGGAACCAACATCTCCTCCTGCCGCGATAAATCGTTTATATCCCAGCTCGTCAACCATCAGTTTGAACCAAAAATCGGCGATTGATTCATTATTAATGGAAAAACCGTTTGAATAACCGGAAAATCCGAATCCGATTACGGAGGGGATAACAACGTCGAAAGATATTTCCGATTTGTCTGCCAATATACGTTTCTGCGTTAATGAATGAATCACTTTCGTATATCTTAAAAAACTGTCAGGCCAACCGTGAGAAAAAATAACCGGAATTGAATTTTGTGTTTCTCCTTTTTCCCAAATAAAATGGACGTCAATTCCATCAATTGTTACCATATATTGATGAAACTGATTCAACCGCGATTCGTGCTTCTTCCAATCGTATTCGTTTAACCAATAATTGATTAGCCTGCCAAACTCGGGAGAATGAATTCCCAAGCCCCAATTTTTTTCAAAATGGTCTTCCCGTGGAAATTTCACAGAGGCTAATTTTGTCTTGAGTTCGGTCAATTCTTTGTCGTGTACAGATATGGTAAAGTCTCTATATTTTTTCATAATTCTTTACTCCATAAATTTAAAATCTTCACGGCTGAAAATAAATTGAATGTTGAAAAAGACTAATTGTAAAGACTGTCTTTCTTTACGCGGATTACTTTTCCGAACTCAACTAATTTTTTTACGTCTATTTTTTTTGAGTTACCTGCAATCATATAAACTACCGGACGATTATTTATATTATCCTCATAAAAGCGAACAACGTCGTTCATCGACATTTTCGACAAACTGTCAACCAACGTTTCATTCGGGTCGGCCTTGTATCCTTCATTGATCAAAGAAGCGATTTTTCCCGGAATTTTTCGGAAAGCAGGATAGTTATTACCCGATTGGTTAATCAGCGATTGCTTCACGGCGGGCAATCGTTCCGGTTTAACAGGCATTTCATTGATAAGTTGATCCAAAACGGTAAGAGCGTCTATCGTTTTGTCATTTTGCGTAGAAAGCATAGCCGTAAATTCACCCGGTTTATCTTTATGATTTAAAGGCAAGAGGTAAAAAGTACCGGTTGCCCGATAAGCAAAGGAGCGAAATTCACGTATTTCCTGAAACATTAAAGAAGACATATCTCCGCCGAAATAACTGGAAAAAAGCTTGGCCGCGTCGCGCGATGATTCACCTTTTACAGGATTTCCCAATACATACGCATAAATAATGCTTTGCGAAGCATCCGGCATATCGCAAAAATAAACGGTAGATTCGGCATATTCCTTTTTCGGACGATAAACGGGCGCTTTGGATTTGGTTACTATATGGCTGATATTTAGTTGTTTTTTGATATGATTACCAACTTCTTCAACAGGAAGAATGCCGCAGTAATATAAATCGCATTGCACCTTTTGCGCATTTTTGAAAACAGCCAGTAAATCTTCTCCTTTCCATTTTTTAATATCAGAAAGGGAGAGCTTATTCAGGTAACTCGATTTTTTTCCGTACTTGGTTTTTTCAAGTAAAGCATGCGCCACATCATCCGTCGATTTTAAAAAGGTTTTTTTCATCACCTTTTCTTCATCTGTCAATTGCTTAAATTTCTTATTGTCGGCTTTAACATGTTGCATAAAAGAAGAGACAAGCGTCAACGTTTCATTAAAATTGGCGTCGAATCCGCTTATTTTGATAATGAACCGATCGTAATCCACATCAAAAGAAAGCGTGCTTCCTAATGTTTGTAATTTCCCGCGAAAATCATCAAAAGACAATTTGTCTGTTCCCAATAGAGGAAGATAACTTGTTAATTGTATTAATTCCGGCTTTTCTATTTTACCAATACCGAAAGATATATCTAATGAAAAAATGTCATTAACCGGATTTGCCGAGGCATATAGTTTTACAAGCGGCGAAAGAGGCAGTATCTTTACATCATGCTCAAAATCAAGGAAACGGGGCGTTATTTCCTTAACCGGCAATTGTTCCAACCGGCTGGCATAGGCCGAAGACGCTTCCATGTTTTTGGGAATAATCGGTTGGAAATTGGGCTTGGGCAGGTTATCTTTCGGATATTTTCCGGTTTTCTTTGTAACATACAGATAGTTGTCTGTAAAATAATTGTTGGCAACCGTTACAATATCATTTTTTGTAAGCGCGTTGATATGTTCTATTTCTTTCAGATAACTGTCCCATGATTTTCCCTGCGAAAACAAGGCGATCATTGCTTCCGAGCGGGAATTGATATCTTCCAGACGGGATACATATTTACGTTTTTGTTCCAATTTCAGGCTATTGAATACATCTTCGCTGAAATCGCCATTCTTAATTCGCTCAACCTCTTTCAAAACCAATTCCTTGGCGCTTGCCAACGATTGAAAAACAAGTTTAGGAACGGCCATAACGCCCAATACGCCGGCGTCGTTAAAACTTTCATTAATCGTCATGGCAGCCATCAGCTTTCTGTTTACCATTAACTTATCAAGGTATCCGGTACCATTTGAGTTATTAAGCAAACCAATCGTAATATTCAAGGCAACCTGATCCGGATGATTGGCCGGAACGCCGCGAAAGGCAAAACCGGCGGCGCTAATCAGAGGAACAGGTACGCGAACCGAGAACTTTTCTTCTCCGTTGAAAGGCAATATCTCTACGGTTTCTTTTGCAGGAATTTCGCCTTCGGGTATGCGCGAAAAAGTAGTTTCAAGAATAGGGAGCGTTGTTTCAGGATCGAAATCGCCGCTAAGGATCAGCCCCATATTGGATGCTACATAATACTCCCGGAAGAATTTCATCATCTCCGAAAGCCGCGGATTCTTTAAATGCTCCGTACTGCCTAATATCGGATAAGCGTATGGATGAGGTTTGGAAAAACGTTCCATAAACTTTTCCATAGCGTCGCGCCCCATAGCGTCGCGATACATATTTTTCTCCTCGTAAACTGTTTCCAATTCGCTTTGAAACATCCTGAATACAGGATTCAGCAGTCTTTCACTGTTGAGTTCGGCCCACTGGGCCATATATTTAGGCGAAAAAGTATTCAGGTAAACCGTATAGTCGTAAGATGTGCCGGCATTTAAACGCGTCCCTCCATATTTGGATATCAAATGATTAAACTCATTGGGAATCACATAATCAGAGGCTTTTATGCTTAATCTGTTAATTTCTTTTTGGATATTCAAACGCGCTTTGGCGTCTGAAGTAGACGCCAGCTCGTCGTATTTAACGGCAATGGAATCGAGCAGAATTTTTTCGGCGGCATAATCTAGCGTGCCTATTTTATCTGTCCCCTTAAACATCATGTGTTCAAAATAATGGGCAATACCGGTATTGGGCGTGTCTTTTGCTCCGGCCTTTACAACGACGGCCCCCACTATTTTCGGCTGACTATGGTCTTCGTTTAACCATACTGTCATCCCGTTACTTAATTTATGTTCTTTTACCTGGAGTGATTCGGATAATTGTTCTGATAAGATATTTGTACTAAATGAGAATAGAGCCACGATTATTAAAAGTTTCACGATTATTAAAAGCTTTATGAAAAAAACAGATCAAATTTTGAACGACAAAGATAACATCTACTATCCAATTTTACCCTATCGCCGCTAAACAAATTTCTTTCGTTTTTGGGTTTGCCTCCCATTTTAATCGTCCGGCAAATCAAATACAGGTATATTTCAATTAAAACTCGGTCTTGTAACTGATGTTAGGTATAGTTATCGACGATTTATACATCTCGATCGTTTTCTTTTTATAATTATAGTAATGCCCGTCAAACTCTTCATATCCATTTGCATTCATAATTTTTATTGCAAACTCATGAGCCCGTTTTTTCCTGTTTATTTTGTAGCTTGCGGTAAAGCTACTGATCAAACCCGGACTCGCCTGTTTCCCGTACGCCCTCGACGCATCATAAACGACGGCTTGTTCCAACATGGATGCGGCTTCGTCAACAGGCGAATAACGTTCTCCTCCCTGATACGTTAAACGTAGATTGACGCTCAACAGATGCTGTTTTTGTTTCCCCATTTTCCACTCTTTACCGCCCAATGCATTGAATACATAGTTGCGATTCAGGCGCGTATCCCGCCAAATACCATCTCCCCCCGTATAACGCGATTCAAATATAGACCCTGTAAACAGATAATAATAGCCATCAGCCAGATAGCGTTCAAGCGTTATATCGATACCGTAGTTTTTGCCTTTTCCCCCGTTAACAAGAGGTTTGTCAAGATACCAGTCTCTTTGATTAATGATTGAAAAAGAGCCGTCTTTGGCAACCGGAACATCGTAAAGATATTGAAAGTAAGGCTCTATCTTCAAGCGTCTGTTTGCTGATATGGCCCAGTCGTAAGAGAAAACAAGATGATGAGCTTTGGCCAAATCCAACTCTTTATTTACCGGTTCATTACCTGTTTCTTGCGCAGTTACGAAGT
>JAIRYL010000231.1 GCA_031267775.1 Tannerellaceae bacterium | reverse complement strand
TTCGTAAAGAGGGCAGTCGCGCACATTGATAGACGCCGTCGTTTTTTGCGCACAGGTTTCCGACAATAAAGTTAAACAAAGTAGAAAAGCAATAAATATCCTCTTCATCATTATACCTTTTTAGCAAATGCAGTTCCTCGATCAAAGATACTAATAACTCTATAAAAGTTTATTATATTGAGAACGTAAAAAATAAGAGGAGGCGACCCGTCAAGAGCAGCCTCCCTCACTATGTCTGCGAGACATATTTTTTCCAAAAAGGAATGTAAATATATTTGTTTTGAGGATACGCAATTAATCAGTATACTTTCAGTCAAACAATTTCTGTAAAATGATTCCTCTATTTAATCACATTCGGCGCTATGCGGAAAGTTATCAATATGTTTAAAAACAGTTGGCTATCTATAAATTCTATTGTTATTATTCATATTTTTGCCATGCAATTAATTTATAATAAAGTTATTTATAAGCTGTAAAACAGCTTTTTTAGGTTGATACGGAAGAATATGTGAATATTCTTCCGTATGCTTTTGATCGCTTTCTTTTTCTTAACCCCTCTTTTTCTTTAAGAGAATTCATATTTTATGGATGTATTTCTACTATAGAAGCAGCCTTTGTATTATCCTTGTTACCAGTTGGTTTGCGTATGCTGAATTTTATACCCGAAGCAACTTTTAAATATTCCATTACCTGCGACAACTGTTCATCCTTAAATCGCGCCGTAATAACGGCAGCCATTACTTCGGGGTTTTTCACATCAAATTCAACATTATAATGATAGCTTAATCTTTTTAATACATTACGCATCGTTTCTTGTTTGAAGATGATTTCTCCATTAATCCACCCGATATCTGCATCCGTATTAACTTGCCTGGTATCCAATTGCTTACTGCTCTTTTGATATTCGGCCTTTTCATTTGGTTTTAATTGGCAGGTCATACTGTTTCCATCCTTTGCCTCCGCTTTTATCCTTACGGATCCTTCCGCGAGGGTCGTTTCTATAAGCTCGTCTTCCGGATATGCCAATACGTTGAACGACGTGCCCAGTACCTCTATTGAATAAAAAGATCCGACGTTTACCACAAAGGGTTTCTTTGCGTTTTTTACTACTTCAAAATATCCTTCGCCTTTTAATTCAACAAGCCGTTCGCCTGTTGCGAAATTATCAGTATATGTCAAAGAACTATTTGTATTGAGCCATACTTTTGATCCGTCAGGCAGGTCGAAGGTTGAAACAATGCCCGGATTCGTTCTTATTTCAACCGTTCTTAACCTGTCTTCGTCATTGTGTAATAATAAATATCCTGTCAAAATCAACAATGGAATAAATAAAACAACTGCTATACGCTGTAAATTTAACCACCATGAAGCGCCGCCTAAACTAACTTTTTTCCGTCTTTTTGCCTTAAAGCGAGCAAACGCTTTATTTGTATCTACCGTATTTATAATTCGTATCTTTTCGGTAAGCTGCAATACAAAGTACATCTGCTCTATTATTTTTTCATTTTCGGGAGAAGCTTTCAGCCAAGTCTCTACTTGCGCTTTTTCGTCTTCCGACAGCGTGTTATCTATATATTGTATCAATATGTTATCGTCTACATCCATCCTTTCTTTATTCGCATCTATTATTAATACAATTCAGGCAAAAAATGTACTAAACGAAAAAGCGTTTTTTTTTAAAAACGCTTTTAAAATTGATTTTCATACGATTCGCTCTATAACCTTTGTTTTTAGGAGGCGGCTTGTTTTTCAAGGATCATCGCGTTTATTTCCAGACGCCTCCTTATACAATCCGTTCTATTTTTATTTTATTTGTACTTCTATAATGGAATCGACGCCGTCAAGCGTATTTTTGTCGAGAATAAACAGTACATAGCCGGTTTCTTTATCTATTTTCCATGTAAGGTTTTCATTTATATTTATCCATTTAGCCGATTTGATACCGGGTATGTTTAGCGCAATTACATTTGTTTCTTTATTTAAGACGTGCAGATAGTATGTTTTTTCACCCTTTTTAGTGGTAGCTCCCCATTCCTGAGGTTTTACAAAGCCCTGTCGGGTTTCATAAATAGTATAACCGTATTTTTTCAGCCAATCTCCCATTTGTTTCATCCTTTCGATACATTCCGGCTGTATTTTACCGTTTGGCATAGGGCCTGCATTCAGTAATAAATTGGCGCCTGTACCGGCTGTACGGATAAGCAGATGCAATAACTCTTTGGCGGGTTTATATTTGTTGTCGGTAATATTGAATCCCCATGAGTCATTAATTGTCTGGCATGTTTCCAATGGCAGCCTCGATACTTCCTGTCCGCTGAATCCTGCACCGTTTTCGCCGGGTACGTCCCTTTCAAAAATCTGGTAATCTTCGCCGGGGAATGGCGGTAAGTGATGGTTATTGGCAACGAGGCAAGCGGGCTGCAGCTTATGTATCAAACCGTATATTTCAGGATAGTTCCAGTCTACATGCGTTGTATGATCCGTTCGGTTTTCATCTTCCGTTTGGTCCCAATGTCCGTCAAACCAAATGCCGGCAATGGGGCCGTAGCTGGTAAGCAATTCGGTTAATTGCGCTTTCATGAAGTTCAGGTAAGCGTTCCAATCGCTTTTTTCCGTACGTCCGGCCCGTTGTCCGGTTCGTCCTGTTTCGTATTGATAATCCGTCCGCATCCAGTCAAGCAGCGAATAGTAAAAGATAAGTTTGACGCCCTCTTTATGACATTCGTCGGCCAACTGCTTGATCAGGTCTTTTTTATAAGGGGTATTCATAATGTTCCAGTCCGACTGTTTTGTATCCCAATTACTAAATCCGTCGTGGTGTCGCGAGGTAAAAGTAATATACTTCATCCCGGCTTCTTTTGCAATCTTTACCCATTCTTTTGCGTCAAAGTCAACAGGATTGAAAAAATCCTGTAACCGCACATAGTCGTTTCCTTTAACAGGTCGACTGTTCATTACCCATTCGCCGGCGCCTAATACGCTATAAGGCCCAAAATGTACGAACATTCCAAAACGGGCGTCTTCAAGCCATCCGGTATCCGGTTTTTGATTTGTATTCTGACTGAAGATACCGGTATACGCAAGAGAGAGCGCTAAAACAACTATACATTTACTTTTCATTGTAGAAACTAATTTAATGTTATCAGGCGATAAAGGTAACCGTTTCTTTATAAATTAATACAGCCGTTTTGAGAAAAGCTGGAAATCAACGTATGTTTACGAAAAAAAAAATATACTTTAGCAACTAAAATATATTCACTAATTATTTAATACATAATACCTATGAGATACCTGATAATTATCCTCTCATGCTTATTTTTATTTATGCCTGCAAATGCGCAGGTTAGCGAAGTTTGCAGGTTTAGGCAAGACCCTGCTTTAAACAAACCCGGCGTATACAAAGGGTTTGACGCCGTAACGCTACTCGACAGTATACGGGTGGCGGTAGAAACTACCGGCTCCGGAACATTTTCTGTTTACAAAGCCATTAAGGTACAAACGCCCAAAGGAGCCGTAGACAACCGGGTGGTAGTATATGACTACGATCCGCTGACGGCGGCAGCTAAATTCCGGTATGCCGTTATTTACCGGGCAACCGGCGAAGTGGTAAACATAGACGTAACCCAAGCGCGCGACTATGCGGCTCCCGCCCGGGCCATCTTTTGGGGGGCGCGCCAGATTATGCTGGAAACAGGGCGGCTTGAACCCGGCGATATTGTTGAATATGAAATTGAAAAAAAGGGATTTACATACGCTTTATTATCGTCTGACGATGATGAATCCCGCTTTATACCTCCTATGCGCGGACATTTTTACGATATCGTTCCTTTCTGGGTATTGGAGCCGACCGTACGGAAAACCTATCAGGTTTCTTTGCCCATGGAGAAAGAACTGCAATTTCAATTTTACCAGGGAGAATGTTCGTCTTCCATGCACTACGAAGACGGCAGAAAGACCTATACCTTTGCCGTAGATAATGCCATGCCCTTTAAAAGAGAACCCAATATGGTAGATTTATTTGATTCGGCCCCCAAGTTATTTATGTCGTCTACGCCCCAATGGCGAGATAAGTCGCTGTGGTTTCATAAAGTGAATGAAGATTTTGGAAGTTTTGCCCCGTTACCCGAAGCCCGGAAGAAAGTAGCGGAGATAATTAAAGGAAAAACAACGGAAATGGAGAAAATAGCCGCGCTTACCCACTGGGTGGCAGACAATATCCGTTATTCGGGTATCTCGATGGGAAAAGGCGAAGGTTATACGCTTCATAATACCCAGATGAATTACACAGACCGTTGCGGAGTATGCAAGGATATTGCAGGCACGCTTGTTTCGTTTTTGCGGATGGCGGGTTTTGAGGCTTATCCGGCGATGACAATGGCCGGCAGTCGCGTGGAAACAATTCCGGCAGACCATTTCAACCACTGTGTGGCGGTTGTTAAATTATCAAATGGAACGTATATGCCTCTCGACCCGACATGGGTTCCTTTTGTTCGCGAATTGTGGAGCAGCGCCGAACAGCAACAAAACTATTTACCCGGCATACCGGAAGGTTCCAACCTTCTTTTAACGCCCCTTTCTCCTCCCGAAAATCATTATGTACGCATCGTAGCTACGCATAAGCTGGACGAAAAAGGCGGCTTAAACGGGCAATTTACCATCACGGCCGAAGGACAATCGGACAGTAATATCCGGCGGATATTTACGCAAGGCTGGCAAACCGAATGGCAACATGCGATGGAGCAGCA
>JAIRYL010000219.1 GCA_031267775.1 Tannerellaceae bacterium | reverse complement strand
TACATCACGTTATTAATATCTGTAGCAAACTCGATCCATGAACCTTTAAACGGTATGATACGCGCCGAATACAGTTTGGTACCGTTTGCATGTATGCTTTGCCCGAAGAATACCCCCGGCGAACGATGCAACTGAGATACAACTACGCGTTCTGCCCCGTTTATAACAAAAGTTCCTCTTTCAGTCATATAAGGGATTGGACCCAAATATACGTCTTGTATCACCGTATCAAAATCTTCATGATCCGGATCTGTACAATATAATTTTAGTTTTGCTTTTAAGGGGACGCTGTAAGTTAGCCCGCGCGCAATACACTCGCTAATAGTATATCGAGGAGGATCTATGTAATAGTCTAAGAACTCTAACACAAAGTTATTACGGGTATCGGCAATAGGAAAATTTTCTGCAAATACCTTGTATAATCCCTCCTTTTTTCTCTTTTCAGGAGGCGTATCAAGTTGAAGAAAGTCTTGGAATGACTTCAATTGTACTTCGAGAAAATCCGGATATGGGAGTGAATTTTTTATCGAAGCGAAATTAATTCTTTGGTTTCCAGTTGTTGAAGACATTTAATAAGGAATTTATTGAACTTAATGAAAATACAGACACAAAAAGGCTAAGAATCATTTTTTATCAATGATTCTTAACCAAGTTACCTGATCTACAGGCTATAATACTATTTAAGCTCAACTTCAGCTCCAGCTTCTTCTAAGCTTTTCTTTAAACCTTCCGCGTCTGCTTTAGCAATACCTTCTTTGATGTTGCTTGGAGCGCTGTCTACTAAGTCTTTAGCTTCTTTCAAACCAAGACCGGTCAATTCTTTTACTAATTTAACGATTGCCAACTTATTAGCGCCCGGAGCTTTCAATACTACGTCAAAAGAAGTTTTTTCTTCAACAACTTCTGCTGCAGCAGCAGGACCAGAAATAGCAACAGCAGCAGCAGCAGGTTCGATACCATAATCCTCTTTGAGGATAGCCGCTAATTCACTAACTTCTTTTATAGTCAAGTTTACTAATTGTTCAGCAAAAGCTTTTAAATCTGCCATTTTTATATGATTTAAATGTTTGTTTTATCTGTATAAATAATTATATTTTTTCTTCCAGAGTTTTTAATACTCCAAGGATAGTTTGCCCCGATGATTGAAGAGCGGAAACAACATTCTTTGCAGGAGATTGTAACAAAAATATAACATCTGCAATAAGTTCATTTTTACTCTTAACATTCACTAAAGCTTCCAGGTTCTCAGCGCCGATATAAAAGCTTTCTTGTACATAAGCAGCTTTCAGTTGAGGCTTTACGTTTTCTTTATTCTTTGAACCTTTTGTGAAATCTTTAATCAGGCGGGCGGGCACATTTGCTACATGAGAAAACATGATTGCCGTATTGCCTTTCAAAGCAATATGCAACGGAGAATAATCTTCCTCCAGATTTTCTAACGCTTTCTTCAATAATGTGTTTTTAACAACAACCAACTTAACTTCTTTCTTATAACATTCTCTCCTTAATGCATTGGTTTTTTCTGCATTAAGAGATTCCGTGTTTGTCAAATAGAAGTGCGGATATTCTTTTATCGTAGCAGTAAGTTGTTCAATAATTTTGCTTTTATCTTCCTTTTTCATTGTTCAATTGCTTTAACTAATTTCTTCAACTGACTTGGAGTCTATTTTAATACCTACACTCATAGTGCTTGAAAGATAAATGCTCTTAATATATGTACCTTTAGCTGCAGTTGGCTTCAGCTTAATCAATGTAGAGATAAATTCCTTCGCATTATCACGAATCTGATCCGGCGAAAATGAAACCTTCCCTACAGAAGTGTGAACAATTCCGGTTTTATCAACTTTAAAGTCAATTTTACCTTGCTTCACTTCCATTATAGCTTGACCAATATCATTGGTAACAGTACCGCTCTTTGGATTTGGCATTAGTCCGCGAGGCCCTAAAATTCTTCCCAAAGCGCCAATTTTACCCATAATAGAAGGCATTGTGATAATCACATCGATATCAGTCCAACCGCCTTTTATTTTGTTTATATATTCATCCAATCCCACAAAGTCGGCTCCAGCGTCTTTCGCTTCAGCTTCCTTATCGGGTGTACATAATGCAAGAACCCTGATTTGCTTACCTGTTCCATGAGGCAATGAAACCACGCCTCTTACCATTTGATTAGCTTTACGCGGATCAACTCCCAAACGAACGTCTACATCTACAGATGCGTCGAATTTAGTAGTAGTAATCTCTTTTACTAAAGCGGACGCTTCTTTTAATGTATATACTTTCCCCGGTTCAATTTTTCCTAAAACCAACTTCTGATTTTTTGTAAGTTTACTCATCTCAATTGTATTTTATTTAATTATTACCCGGAAAACTTCCTTTAACAGTAATCCCCATACTTCTTGCAGTCCCTGCTATCATTTTCATAGCAGATTCAACAGTAAAGCAGTTCATATCAACAAGTTTATCTTCTGCAATAGTTTTTACCTGATCCCAGGTAATTTCCGCAACTTTTTTACGGTTAGGCTCTGCAGAACCTCCTTTTATTTTAGCAACTTCCATTAATTGGATAGCTACAGGAGGGGTCTTAACAACAAAATCAAAAGACTTATCGGCGTAGTAAGTAATTACAACAGGTAATATTTTACCAGCCTTGTCTTGGGTTCTGGCATTGAATTGCTTGCAAAACTCCATAATATTAATACCCTTAGAACCCAAAGCAGGTCCTACTGGCGGAGAAGGGTTTGCAACGCCTCCTTTAATTTGCAATTTGATTTGTCCAGCAATTTCTTTAGCCATTTTTCTAAAATTTATTGATTATAACATCAAAAAACAAAAAGAGTAATACGACTTCGTAACAAGTGGCATTATTCTTTCTCAACTTGCATATACCCCAACTCAAGCGGGGTCTTCCTCCCAAAGATTTTAACCATTACTTTCAGTTTTTTCTTCTCTGTGTTGACTTCTTCAATAACGCCGCTGAAACCATTGAAAGGGCCGTAGGTTACTTTTACATTTTCGCCAACATAGTATTGGATATCCAAATCATCCTGTTGCTCCTGCAACTCGTCAACCGTACCTAAAATACGGCCAACTTCTGTCGGACGCAATGGGACAGGATTTTCCGAACCGCCAAGAAAACCGATAACATTGGGTATGTTTCTCAATCGATGCGCTACTTCGCCTACTAATGCAGCTTCTACTAAAACGTAACCGGGTAAATAAGCTCTCTCCTTTACCACCTTTTTACCGTTTCGCATAGATACTGTTTTTTCAGTAGGTATTAACACTTGCGACACATAATCTCCTAAGTCCGTATTCTTTAACTCCGATTCCAGATATTCTCTCACTTTATTCTCTTTACCACTAATAGCTCGAAGAACATAAAATTTCTTTTCGATGTCAGACATTCCTTAAAAGAATATTAAAAAATTCGCTCGTAGATAAATCGCATAATGTTTTCAAAGCCTACATCTACCACAAAGATTAATGCTGCAATTATAAGGGAAGCAAACATAACAACTACAGCACTATTAGAAAGTTCTATCCTTGTGGGCCAAGAAACTTTATAAACAAGTTCGTTATAAGATTCTTTAAAATATTTGATTAATTTCTTCATTTTAACCTATACGTTTTCTGCACGGAAGGAGAGGCTCGAACTCCCGACACCTGGTTTTGGAGACCAGTGCTCTACCGACTGAGCTACTTCCGTAGAAAGATAGCCGAATAAAACCCGGCTATCTGGTATTGAATTAGTCTGATAATTCTGTAATCTGACCTGCGCCTACCGTACGTCCGCCTTCACGGATAGCGAAACGTAAACCTACGCTACAAGCAACCGGATAAATCAAATCCACCGTAATCGTTACATTATCGCCGGGCATTACCATTTCTGTCCCTTCGGGAAGAGTGATTTCGCCAGTAACATCCAAGGTACGAATGTAGAATTGCGGACGATATTTATTATGGAATGGCGTATGACGGCCGCCTTCTTCTTTTTTCAAGATATAAACCTCTGCTTTAACTTTAGAGTGAGGTTTTACTTTTCCCGGGTGAGTGATAACCATACCGCGTTTGATTTCATTTTTGTCGATACCGCGAAGCAACAAACCTACATTGTCGCCTGCCTGGCCTTCGTCAAGAAGTTTGCGGAACATTTCCACGCCGGTTACGACAGATTTCATCTTTTCAGCGCCTAAACCGATAATCTGAACTTCTTCACTCGTTCTGATAACGCCGGTTTCAATACGGCCTGTAGCGACAGTGCCACGACCTGTGATAGAAAATACGTCTTCAACAGGCATCAGGAAAGGTTTGTCTATTTCACGCGGAGGAAGCGGAATCCAGGTATCGCAAGCATCCATTAATTCCATCACTTTTTCTTCCCATAGAACATCGCCATTCAATGCGCCTAAAGCAGAGCCCCGGATAACCGGAGTATTGTCGCCGTCGAAGTCATAGAATGAAAGAAGTTCCCGCATTTCCATTTCTACCAATTCCAACATTTCTTCATCGTCAACCACGTCGCATTTGTTCATGAATACAACCAGTTTAGGAACGTTTACCTGACGCGCCAAAAGGATGTGTTCACGGGTTTGAGGCATAGGCCCGTCGGTAGCTGCAACTACGATAATAGCGCCGTCCATCTGAGCGGCGCCCGTAACCATGTTTTTTACATAGTCGGCGTGACCCGGACAGTCTACATGAGCATAGTGACGTTTAGCCGTCTGGTACTCTACGTGAGCTGTGTTAATTGTGATACCTCTTTCTTTTTCTTCCGGAGCGTTGTCGATAGAATCGAATGAGCGCAATTCAGAAAGACCTTTCTTTGCCAATACTGTGGTAATAGCAGCAGTCAAAGTTGTTTTACCATGGTCAACATGGCCGATAGTACCAATGTTAACGTGGGGTTTCGATCTGTCAAAATGTTCTTTTGCCATAACTTAATTGTTATTTATTTAAATGTTTATGTTCTAAATTATTCATCATTCTTTCAAGAGCCGGTGCCGAGACTTGAACTCGGGACCTCTTCCTTACCAAGGAAGTGCTCTACCGCTGAGCTACACAGGCAACTGGAGCGGAAGACGGGACTCAAACCCGCGACCCTCAGCTTGGAAGGCTAATGCTCTATCAACTGAGCTACTTCCGCAAGTTTCTTCTTTTAAAAACCGGTTCGCGCCTGAACCAATCCAGTGGGCAGTGATGGATTCGAACCACCGAAGGCGTAAGCCAGCTGAGTTACAGTCAGCCCCATTTGGCCACTCTGGTAACTGCCCTTTGTTATAGAAGAAATTGGCTAACGCCCATCTTCCGAGCCTCTTGTCGGATTCGAACCAACGACCCCGAGATTACAAATCACGTGCTCTGGCCAACTGAGCTAAAGAGGCATATACATTATATAAAGAACAACCGTTTCGTCACAAAGCGAAACGGCTGCAAATTTAGAGATTATTTCTAAGATACCAAAAATATTGTTGTTTTTTTTATTTAATCCTGACTTTTTCTTTATACCTCATTAGTTGCTTTGCTAATGCTTCGCTACAATCGTCAATCGCTTCCTCAAATGAGTCGGCTATTTTTTCTGCAAAAAGCTCTCCATTTTTAATAATAAGTTTAATAGATACGCTTTTGTTCTGTGCCGTTTCAGGCTTAACTACTTTTAGAATAACTTCGGCAGTCATAATACCGTCAAAGTATTTTTCCAGTTTTGAAACTTTTTTTTGAACAAATGCTTCCAGTTTGTCGGTAGCGTCAAAATGGATGGATTGAATTTTAATGTCCATAAAAACCTCCTTCTTTTTTTGCTCTCGGATGAGCATGATACACTTTTTTTAATTCTTCAAAGGTTGTATGCGTATAAACGCTGGTTGAAGCCAAACTGCTGTGTCCTAATAATTCTTTTACAGCGTTAAGCTCAGCCCCGTTGTTTAACATACTTGTTGCAAATGAATGCCGCAATACATGTGGGCTGCGTTTAGACAGCGTCGATATATCCGACAAACTTTTTTTTACTATATTATAAACAATACCTGTTGATAGTTGTTCGCCATTTTTACGTATAAAAAACCATTCGCCGCCGGCGTTTGTTTCCTTGTCGCGTATTTCGGTATAAGCGATTAATAAGGCTTTCAATCCTTCTGCAAATGGAATCAGCCGTTGCTTGTTTCTTTTACCCGTTACCTTTAGCAGGGAAGCCTCATAATCTATATCGGAATTTTTAATCCCGGTCAGTTCCGAACGCCTTATTCCGGTATCATAAAGCAACTCCAGTATCAACCGGTTTCTTACGCCTTCAAAATCATCCTCGAAAGTATCCCCGTCCAACAGCAAATCCATCTCGTTTTCCCTGATAAAATAAGGTAATGGCTTTTTGGTTTTAGGGCCGTTCAACAAGCGTAAAGGATTGGCGGATATAATTCTTTGTTTGACAAGAAATTTGAAAAAAGATTTCAGAGAACTTAGTTTCCGGTTTACGGAAGTAGCCGCAATATCTTTGTTTAATAAAAAAACGATCCAATTCCGCACAATGTCAGAATCGATCGTCTCAGGTTCAAACAGGCCTTCCTGATTTTCTTTCACATACTCTTCAAATTGCTCTAAATCCTTAGAATACGAAAGTATTGTATAATCGGAATAATTCCGTTCATACCGAATATAATTTACAAACAAACCAATCAACCTATTCACGCTGCATCAACTTTTGTTCTATGCAGCGAATATAAGAAATAGAATTTAAAAATACAAGCCGGAGGAAATAATTCTTCTACTATTCTTCCGCTTGCTGCAATTGCTGCACATAAACGGCGCGCATCATTTTCTTTCTTTTTTCCACAGAAGGTTTGGTGAATGCCTGACGACTTCTCAACTCTTTAACAATACCTGTTTTTTCAAATTTTCTTTTGAATTTTTTAAGCGCTTTTTCAATATTTTCGCCTTCTTTCAATGGAACTACGATCATAAGTTTTTTTTGTTTCTTATTATTTATTGTTTAACCAATTACATATTTTAAGCGAGCGCAAAATTACAGATTGTTTTGAGATAATCAAAACTTTTAGAAATATATTTTCCCAAATCCGGTTTCAAAAGGAGGATAAATAATACCTTTCTCTGTAATAATAGCAGCTATCAATGTATGGGAGGTTACATCAAACGAAGGATTAAACACCTTGCTACCCGCCGGAGCCATACGGCGAGCGTACCACATCTCGGTTACTTCTTCCGCCTTACGCTCCTCTATTACAATGGATTTCCCATCCGGACAGGAATTGTCTATTGTGATAGCCGGATCCAGCACATAAAACGGAATGCCATAATATTTTGCTAAGATAGCAACGCCCGATGTACCTGTTTTGTTCGCCACATCGCCATTCGCTGTAATACGGTTACAACCAACCAGCACAGCTTGCACCCATCCTTTCTGCATAACAGACGACGCCATATTGTCGCAAATAAGCGTAGCGTCAACCCTGGCTTTTTGCAATTCATACATTGTCAGACGGGCTCCTTGTAATAACGGACGGGTTTCGTCGACAAATACCTTGAAGCCATAATTTCTCTCCTCTCCCTGATAGAC
>JAIRYL010000165.1 GCA_031267775.1 Tannerellaceae bacterium | reverse complement strand
CATCGACAGCGCCCCTTACAGTCTGGTAGCCGATACCTCCATCATCAACCGCGCAGCCGACCTGACCATATTCCTGATCCGCACCGGTTTGATGGACAAGCGCATGCTGTCCGAAGTAGAAAAGCTCTACAAACAAAACAAGCTTAAAAACATGAGCGTCATCCTGAACGCCGTCGATTACAAACACGCGGGCTATGGCTACGGATACTACGGCTACGGCGCTTACGGATACGGTTATGGAAGTAAAGCGTAGAATAAATCTTGGAAATTTCGCGTATAATGAAACAGCAAACAGGAGTACTTAAAAACAGAATGTTTATTCTTGGTTGTGTACCTGATTCATAGAATTTCCCTTTGAAACCAAAACAATCCATTCTAAGGAATTTTTATTGTATGGGATGTATGCTTACAATAGAAACAAAAAGCCCTTTAGAACGCCTTGTTTTGAGTTGAGGTTATTTATAAACGTTCCGGCGGCGGTCAATTTTAACAACCTCAACCGTGAGTATTTCATCCTCAATTGTGTAGATGATACGATAAACGCCCACACGGATACGGTAAGTATTTTCAGATCCTGAATTTAAGGCAACCAAAGGGACGCGGATTTTCAGATAGATTTTTAATATGCAAATCAATAGAAACAAGGTAAACGGTATTTACCTTCTCTAAATCTTTTTTTGCAGACGTGCTAAATACGACCTTATACATCGTATTTTAAGCCTCTTCGCTTAAATTCATCTCTCATCACCTCTTCAAGCAGATAGGTAAGCTCCCCCCTTATGCGCCTCAATTTCCAACAAGTCTAAAAAATCCTCAATCCGTTGGTTATCACCATACATATTCAAATCAATCCTGACATACCGTTTCTTTCCGGCAGCGTCTCTTGTGTATTTAATTCCAGCTATTTCTTTCATGATCATACTATTTTTAATACCCCTACGATAATCTCAATAACCCCGAATACCGGCGACGATTGCAAAAACGCCATCCGATAAAAAAATAAATCAGTTACATAAGTTCGATTCAATCCTTTTCATCAAAGAACTTTTTCCCGGCCTTAGTATGTGCAAATATGAAAATTCCCCAAGCAAGGACAATTAAAAAGCCACACCAAAACAAAAACCCAGCCATAATAAACCCTTTCCTTTTTATTTATTAACTTTTATAGATTAGCCAAAAACCAACTGCCAACAAAGAGATAACAACCAGTAAACCGGATAAATACATGACCCATTCAGGATTTAAACCACCTAAAAACGATGATATAAGAACTGCCGTAGTTACTACTTAGCCACATCCAACAGCCATTTGCCCAACTCCTTTCTCATGGAATCATATTGTTTATGGCGACAAATATAGCTATTTCCATAAAACAACGGAAAAGAAAAAGATAATAAAGGAAAAGTTTGCAAGTATCCAAGCGTCAAAGAAATTTTGTTTAGCGGAAATTGAAACAAAGCTGTTTAGGGAGTAGCGTAAATGTTTTGCGATGATAAGGCGTAATACCAAATTCCTGTATGGCAAGTCGATGAGTTTGAGTTGGATAACCTTTGTTGTTTTTCCAGCGATAGGCCGGATAAGTCAGGTCGAGGTTATTCATATAATCGTCCCGGTATGTTTTTGCCAATATAGACGCCGCCGCAATACTCAGGAACTTACCGTCCCCTTTTATAACCGTTGTGTGGAGAATACCGGGATAGGGCGTAAAACGATTTCCGTCAATCAGCAAATGTTCCGGTTCGACGGTTAATTGCCCTATGGCCCGGTGCATGGCCAGAAAAGAAGCATTCAATATATTGATCGCATCAATTTCCTCAGGCGTTACAATTCCGATAGCCCAAGCCATAGCATTTTGTTCAATAACAGGCCGTAATGCATATCGTTTTTTCTCGCTCAGTTGTTTGCTGTCATTCAAATCATCATTCTCGAAATCAGGAGGAAAGATCACGGCGGCGGCAAAAACGGCTCCGGCCAGACAACCCCTTCCCGCTTCATCGCAACCGGCCTCGACACGATCCGCTTTCAAGCACGACAAAAGCATAGAAACTAACCCCTTTTAAATAAAAAAGGGCGCAAAACATACCAGGCAATAAGCGAAGCGACAAGAACGCCTGCCGTACTGGCCAGAAAATCCAGCCAGTCTCCTCTGCGATATTGCGTCAGGTAAGCTTGTCCTAACTCGATTAATCCGCCAAAAAGTATCGGACAAACAACGGCGCCTGTTACAACCCGTTTTAAATTCAATCCTTCCTTCCTGTGATTGAGTAAAAATTCAAGCCATAATATACCCGACAAGCCTCCAAGCATGCAAAAATGGGCAACTTTGTCAGTCCCTTTAAACAAAGAGACGCCCACGCATGGGAGTTTGAAGAATGACAGATAAATAACGGCCAGAATAACAACTAACGAAAAAGGATATTTTTTAATATAATACAGCATAATTAATTTATAACATAGTTCGAACTCGTTCTACACTAGTAATAAACGTATCAATTTCTTTTTTAGTATTATAGAATGAAAAAGAAATACGTACCGTGCCTTCGATTCCCAGTACGTTCATTAATGGCTGAGCGCAATGATGCCCCGTACGGACGGCTATTCCCAAGCGGTCGAGCAACATACCCATATCGTAGTGATGAATATGATCAATCAAAAAAGACAATACGCTACCCTTCTCCTTAGACTGCCCAAAAATACGAACGCCTTCTATTGTATTTAATTTTTCGGCGGCATACCGCATCAGCCCGTCTTCATAAGCGGCAATATTCCCTATCCCGATATTTTCTACATACCGCAAAGCTTCTGCCAGCGCGGTGCTGCCGATATAATCGGGCGTGCCCGCTTCAAATTTGAAGGGCAACTCGTTAAAGGTTGTTTTTTCAAAAGTAACAGTCGCAATCATTTCGCCTCCGCCTTGATAGGGAGGGAGCTTATCCAACCATTTTTCTTTACCGTATAAAACGCCGATACCTGTCGGCCCGTATACTTTATGTCCGGAGAAAACATAAAAATCAGCGTCTAAAGCCTGTACGTCTACTTTTACATGCGGAACAGCCTGCGCCCCGTCTATCAAAACCGGTACCTGATGCTGATGAGCAATACCAATAATCTCCTCCACCGGATTAATCGTCCCCAACACATTCGAGATATGCGTCGCCGAAACCAATTTGGTTCGCTCCGAAAAAAGCTCCTTATAACGATCCATGCAAAGCTCCCCTTTTTCAGTAACAGGTATTACCTTGATGGCAATTCCTGTTCTCGCAGCTTGTATTTGCCAGGGAACAATATTGGAATGATGTTCCATTTCGGAAATAATTACTTCGTCGCCAGGTTGCATACACGCATCGGAAAAACTGGAAGCAACAAGATTAATAGCTTCCGTTGTCCCCCTCGTAAAAATAATTTCGGCTGGCGAATGAGCATGAAGGAACCGCTGCACCTCTTTCCTGGCATTTTCGTGCGCTTCCGTTGCCGCTTGACTCAGAAAATGCACGCCCCTGTGAATATTGGCATTTACATTATAATAACCCGTCTCTATTTTTTCCACCACCGATCTCGGCTTCTGAGTAGTAGCCGCATTATCAAAATAAATCAACGGTTTATCATAAACGGTATGACCGAGAATCGGGAAATCTTTCCGGATAGATTCAACATCTAACATAATCATGACTCTTTTTCTTTATAGCAACTCCAAAGATACGACAAAAAACAAATACAAACCTTTCCCAAACGCATAAATCAGTAGAGCAAGTAGAACACACCCGCGTAGAGGCGGGTTTCAAACCCGCCCTTGACTTTTGAGACAGCCTCTACGTTGTCGTCGCCATCGCTATTGGTAATCACGATAATCCCATAAATCTGTTTTTTCCTATCTCTCCCAACTATTTTGAATCCCCCGCAAGTCACGCGAAGACTTTGGTACGATATGTTGCACAAAAATGAATCTTTTGTGAATCTTTTGTGAAGAAAATAAGCTGTCTATCGTTGTTGATACAATTGAATAAATTATATTTGCATATTAATACAAAAGCGCTAAAGAATATGACTTACTATCACTATGCTGAATTAATCCACCATCAGGCTGCGAAGTACGAAACGCGTACCGCTCTGACGCACAGAGATGATGAAACAGGAAAATGGCTGAAAATTTCGTGGAGGAAATTTTCAGACGACATCATGCTTACAGCGAAGGCTATGGCTGAATTTGGCATAGCAGAACATGAAAATATAGGTATCTATTCGCAAAATTTACCGCAATATTTAATAACAGACTTTGCAGGATATGCCAACCGGGCGGTTCTGGTGCCCATGTATGCTACCAGTTCGCCCGCGCAGGTAGAGTATATTGTCAACGATGCTACGATAAGTACCTTGTTTGTTGGCGAACAATTACAATATAACAATGCGTTTATTGTACAAAAATCATCTTCCATTTTAAAAAGGCTTATTGTTTTCGACCCCAAAGTGAAATTAAACCCGGAAGATAAAACGTCTGTTTATTTTGCTGATTTTCAGCGTTTAGGCGATAATGCACATGCGGAAACAACCGTTAAAGTCCGCATGAAAGAAGCCACCCCGGAAGATTTGGCTACAATTATATACACATCTGGAACTACGGGAAATTCAAAGGGAGTGATGCTGTATCATGCTAGTTTTCTGGAAGTAATGCGTATTCATCATATCCGCCTTCCCATCATAACGGATAAAGAGACGTCGGTATGCTTTTTACCTCTTACGCATATATTTGAAAAAGCCTGGACATACCTGTGCCTGTATAACGGGGTAAAAGTAGCTATTAATCGAGACCCTAAAATGATACAGGAAACATTAAGGGAAGTACGCCCTACGATGATGTGCAATGTGCCTCGCTTCTGGGAAAAAGTGTATGCCGGCGTACATGAAAAAATAGATGCTTTTCCCGGTTTATTGAAAAGAATAGCTCTTAATGCCGTTAAAGTAGGTCATACCTATAATCTTGAGTATAAGAATGAAGGAATCAAACCGCCGTTCTTTCTTAAACTTAAATTCGGATTATATAATAAAACAATCTTCAGGGCATTGAAAAAGGTTCTTGGCATTGAAAAAGGGAAATTATTTCCCACAGCCGGCGCCCCTCTGTCGGATACGGTGAATATCTTTCTGCAATCGGTAAACATACCGATTGCCTACGGGTATGGATTAAGCGAGACCACCGCGACAGTGTCTTTCTGCTCAAGGGAAAGGTTCGTTATAGGCTCGATAGGTACGGTTATGCCGGATATACAGGTGAAAATAGATGAATCGAATAATGAAATACTGGTAAAAGGGAAAACAGTTACATCCGGTTATTACAAACGGCCGGAAGAAAATGTAAAAGCGTTTACCGAAGATGGGTTTTTCCGGACGGGCGACGCCGGGCGTCTGGAGGGTGACGTTCTTTTCTTTACCGAACGGATTAAGGATCTATACAAGACTTCCAATGGCAAGTATATTGCGCCGCAGGCGATAGAATTACTGATAAATAATGATAAATTTATATCCCAGATTGCCGTAATTGGCGATAAACGGAAGTTTGTAGGCGCTTTGATCGTTCCCGATTTCGATGTGTTGGAAGAATATGCGAAACAAAAGGGAATCGTTTTCAATAATCGAAATGAATTGGTTATAAACCATGATATTATTCGCCTGATAGAATCGCATGTGGAAGAACGCCAAAAAGATTTGGCGTCTTACGAGAAAATCAAACGCTTTGCTCTATTAGCCGAACCATTTACAATGGAAGGACGCGAACTGACTGACACGCTAAAACTTCGCCGTCCCGTCATTTTGGAAAAATATGCGTCCCGCATAGAAGAAATGTATAAAGAATAAATTACTTTTGCAGATAAAAAAAAGATTTTATGATAACGACAGACCAACTACGTGACGTATTGGAGCGCGAGGAAGCGCTGAGGAGGTACCTTTGACATTGATAATAAGACCATCCAGTTAGAAGAAGAAGACTTACGCACACAAGACCCGGCTTTTTGGGAAGACGCCAAAAAAGCGGAAGGCCAAATGAAAATTGTACGCGAATTGAAAAAATGGATTGAGTTATACAACGAAGTCCGGGCGGCTACAGAAGAACTCGAATTAGCGTACGAATATGTGAAAGAAGGCGTCATTTCGGAAGAAGAAGTCGACGTAGCTTATCAAAAGGCATTTTCTGCCATAGAGAATCTGGAATTTCGTAACATGCTCCGGCAAGAAGCCGATCAGATGGGTTGTATACTGAAAATTAATTCAGGAGCCGGAGGAACTGAAAGTCAGGATTGGGCTTCTATGTTGATGCGTATGTATATACGCTGGGCAGAAGCGAACAACTATAAAATCGCCATAAATAATTTACAAGAAGGCGACGAAGCCGGCATAAAGTCTGTAACAATGCAGATGGAAGGCGATTATGCGTATGGCTATCTGAAAGGAGAGAATGGAGTGCATCGTTTAGTACGCGTCTCTCCATATAATGCGCAGGGTAAACGAATGACTTCTTTTGCATCGGTGTTTGTTTCTCCGCTGGTTGACGATTCGATTGAAATAGAAATAAATTCGGCCGACTATACGTGGGATACGTTCCGCTCAGGAGGCGCCGGAGGACAGAATGTAAACAAGGTAGAAACAGGAGTTCGTTTACGTTATAACTATAAAGACCCGGATACCGGCGAAACGCGTGAAATTCTGATTGAAAATACCGAGAGCCGTTCCCAATTGGGAAACCGTGAAAATGCGATGCGACTTTTACGTTCCATGCTATATGATATTGCTTTGCAGAAACGAATGGCCGAACAACAGAAGATAGAAGCCGGCAAGAAAAAAATAGAATGGGGTTCTCAAATACGAAGCTATGTATTTGACGACCGTCGCGTAAAAGATCACCGTACCAACTATCAAACGTCGGATGTAAACGGCGTAATGGATGGGAAGATAGATAATTTTATCAAAGCTTACCTGATGGAGTTTGCAGCCGAAGAAGCAAAAGAGAAATAAGTTTTTCAGAAAAAACACTTGCAGGAACCGATAATTAATCGTAATATTGCACCCGATTTCAGAGAACACCTGAATAGGTCCCATAGCTCAGTTGGTTAGAGCACCTGACTCATAATCAGGGAGTCCTTGGTTCAAGCCCAAGTGGGACCACTTAATTGAAATATAAGCTGTTATACTCAAATAACAGCAAATAATAGCGTCACGAAACAATACCTTTTAAATTATGTAAATGATTGTAATTTAGGCTGTTTCATTTTGAAGTAAAGCATAATCATAGTTAAAATAAAATTTCAGGTCTCATTAAGTAGTATTTAGCCCATACGAAGTTTGTATATATTTTTGTACACGTTTTTTATTAGATACTTGGATAGGTTCTATAATGTATAAAAATGTTTGATTATGACTACTACCGTTTCTTTGTGCGTTCACTCGAATACTTTAAAGCTTTGTTTCTATGATAGCAAACGTTATTACAAAGCTGTTACCAAAAACCTTGTTGGCAAATTCCATGTTTCCAATTGGGATGATAAAAAAAGAGGCTTAAACCATCCAGCCCCAATTCAGAACGAAACAATAGCATACTAATTGATTTGTTGAATAAATACAATGCTGTTATGTTAGGACGATTGGCGGCCAAGTATAATATGAAGCTAAATCCAAATACATAAAAATAGTTGTTCATTAGAACTCTCCTTTGACTGCTTAATCTATAAAAAAGAGACTGCCCTTTTGAGACAGCCTCTTTTCCGATAGTTTTACGAGGCGCGCGATCAGTCTATATAGCCGGGGTTTTGATACTGGAATCCACCCTTCTTGCCTTCGTTTACGGCGGAAACGGGGAGGGGGAAGCGGTGGCTGTTTGCGCCCAGCGAGGTTATATAATCTGTTTTACCGGCGCGGATACATTTTTGCGACATGGTTTTTACATACCGGTCGTTCCGGATCAGGTCTTGCCGGCGAGCGCCTTCGTACCACAGCTCGTGAGCGCGCTCCAGCAGCAGTTTGTCTATAAAGTCGTCCGCCCCCTTAAAGTCGCTCATCTGCCAGGCGGCCAGTCCCGCGCGGGTGCGTACCCGATTGAGCAGTTCTACGGCTTCTTGCGTAACTGATCCACCCTGGCGAACAAGCGCTTCGGCCAGCAGGGTAATCACGTCGGCATAACGGTATACAATCCAGTCGGTATAACATTCGTCGCCTACGCGGTCTGTCATATCATATTTTACGGGTAAAACGCCCTCGGCGGCGCCTTCGGCGCGGATGACCACCTTCCCTGCGTCGCCCTCATCAAACGTATCGTAAAAGTCGCGCGTCAATT